>VYDA01000154.1 GCA_009843665.1 Caldilineaceae bacterium SB0675_bin_29
CCTCTGGCCCGTCAGGCGAGACAACCACAAACGCAGCCCGGCTTTGCAAGTGCTCCCACTCGCCGTTGAACCCGTCGGCCCACATCGTGCAGTTCGAGCAGCCGGTCCCCATGTTGTGAATCAGGATGAGATCTTCGCTGTAACCGAACAACTCCGAGAGTCTCACCGAGCCGTCCGTGCTCTTAAGCTCGTAATCCCTCACTGGCTCCGGCGGCAGCTTTCGCCGCAGATTCACCAGCCTGCGTCGGACCTCGTCGAGCTCCTCCTGGGCAGCGGCAATCTCCCTCTCCAATTCTGATCTGCCCTCAGACACATCACCCTCCCTGGACTGACAATTCCTACCGACTCTCAATCTGCTCCCCAGCGTACCTGGAGATTCGAGCCCTATTCTCAATCTGCTGGGGCTCCGGGAACCTGTCCTCTCTGCCGGAAGTCAGCTGGGCAAACTTTCTGGCCTGGGGCACAACACGGCTATCGAATGAGCCTACTGATTCGTTGAAAGCGTCAACCGCCCTCTTCAACCGTTTGCCAACTTCCTGATAACGGCTGATGAATCTCAACATCCGGTCGTGCAGTTCTACGCCTTCCTTCAGAATCACTTCGGCACTCTCGGCGATGCGGTGGCGCTGCCACCCGTTGGCGACCGACCACAACAGAGAAATCAGCGATGCCGGCGTGGCGATAGCCTCCCTCTTGCTCATCGCGTACTCGATCAGCTCTGGATTGGCGTTCAACGCCGCCCCCAGAAACTGGTCTCCAGGGACGAACATCACCACAAAACCCAACGAGCCTTCCACCTTCGTGCCATAGTCCTTCTTCGCCAGGTCGTCTACCTGCGCCTTCAAGGCGCTGGCGTGTCGTTTCAGTGAACTGTCCCTGGTCGCCCTGTCATCCGCCTCTTGCGCATCCATGTATGCAGCCGTAGATGTCTTTGCATCGATGACCACCGTCCGTTGCTCCGGCAACCGCACCGTCAGATCGGGTCTGCTCTGTGAATCCCCAACCGCGGCCTGTTCCCTGAAGTCGCAGTACTCCTCCATCCCCGCCAGTTCGACCACCCTGCGCAGCTGCACCTCGCCCCAGTTACCTATCTGTCGGTTGTCGGTCAGCGCGCTGGACAGCTTGCCAGTCTCGGCTGCAAGACTCTCGCTCCGCTTCGCCAGCAAACTGATCTGCGGGTTGAGTTGCTCATAGTTTTGGGTGAGTGGCTTTACAAGCGCTTCAAACTGTTCGTGGCGCTGCTTGAAATCCCCCTTTGCCTCCTCCAACGTCTTGCCCAGGTTTTCCTTGGCCAAGTCCATGAACTGAGAGTTATTGGCCTGCAACGCCTGGCTGGCCGTCGCCTGAAAAGTCTCTTTCAACTGCTCTTTGGCCGTCTCCAGGATCTTCTCGGCACTCTCCGCCTCCTCCAACCGGCCTTGCAGCGCAGCCTTCTCCTCCCGGTGGTCCGCCTCCATCCTCGCCAACTTGCTCTTGGCGCGGGCCTCCTGCACGAGCCAAACTGCTACGCCTCCTAACAAGCACCCTACCAGGATGCCAACAATGACTGCAATGTTGCTATCCATCAATCACTCCCCACCTATACGCTGCCTAACAAAAGATACCGATAGCAACTGTGGCTGACTGCCCCTCGCCCAGATCAAGCGTTGCATGCCGCGCACCCGGAAATCTGGATTCATCGCTGCTTCAGACACCCGTCCGCAATTCAGCCACAGTCCGCACCAGCGCCGGCAGCACTTCCCCGCTCTTGCCCTGCAGAAAAATGTCGGCCATCGACGAAATAGGACCCGGCTCCGGGTTCACGTCAATGACCGTAGCCCCCGCCTGCCTGGCGATCAACGGCAGCTGCGACGCAGGATACACCAACCCGCTCGTCCCCACCACCAGCATCACCTCACAGCGATGCGAAGCCGCCGCCGCCTCATCCACCGCATCCCAGGGCAGACTCTCACCGAACCACACCACGCCCGGCCGCACCAGCGCACCGCAGACCCCGCACGCGGGCGGCAAATCTGCGCCGCGCTGCTCTGCCGTCAGATTGTGCGGCGCAGCGCAAGATGCGCACCGGAAACTGAACAAACTGCCATGCAGGTGGAGCACGCCCGCGCTTCCGGCCTGCTCGTGCAGATCATCCACATTCTGCGTCACCAGTAAGAAACCTTCGCATAGTCTCGAAAGCCGGGCCAGCGCAGCATGCCCAGTGTTGGGTACGGCCGCTTCCAACTGCTCCAACCGCCACATATACCAGCGCCACACCAGCCCCGGGTCCCGTGCAAACCCCTGCGGAGTCGCCAGTTCCTCGGCATCAAACTCGCTCCACAAACCGGTCTGCGCGTCGCGAAAAGTCGGCACCCCCGACTCCGCACTCACCCCGGCCCCCGTCAAACACACAACCGCAGCATCGGCCGAAAAAAACTGCGCAGCCCTAACGATATCCTCTCTCATACCCCCCACATTCGCTCATCCCAGCCTCTTTTCACTGACCACTGACCACTGACAACTGACCACTGCCCTTTCACGCCCCGAATCGCTTCAACCGCCCCGCATGAGCCATCGCCTGCGGGATCAGCGTCGTCGCATGGCACAGCCCCAGCTGACCGCCCGCGCAGGCCCGTTCACCGAAACTCCGGCTCGCATCCGGCATCGCATTCGGGCTCCACAGCAGCGTCGGCACAGGATGCCAGCTATGGCTGCGCAATACCGCCGGCGTACTGTGGTCCCCCGTCACGATCAGCGCACCCGGCCCCAGATCCTGTATACGCGGAATCTCCGCGTCCACAGCTTCGATCTCATGGACCTTGGCTTTAAAGTCGCCATCCTCCCCATAGCTGTCCGGCGTCTTTACGTGCACAAAGAAAAAGTCG
>VYDA01000511.1 GCA_009843665.1 Caldilineaceae bacterium SB0675_bin_29
CTGGCTGCGCGTTGATCGTATCCGTCAGCACATCCTCAGGACCTTCGAAGCAGATTCTGCTGATCGCCGTACCCAGAACGTCGTCAGCTTCTGAAAACACGTCGCGTGCGGACGCGTAAGCCTCGGCCAGTTCCTTTGCCATGCCGACATGCTGACTGCCCTGCCCGGGGAACAAGAAAATCAGCGGAAATGTTTCGTCACCGTACGCAAGCGGCAAACTCATCTGGTTCAGGCTTCTTCTTCGTCCATGTCCAGGACCTGCATTCGGCCCATATATGTCCCGCAGTGCGGGCAGACCCTGTGCGGCAGCGTCTTTTCATTGCACTGCGTGCAGGTCACGAGTCTCGGAGCACCGATCGCGTGATGCGCACGCCGACGGTTGCGCCGGCCCTTACTGATCTTTCGTTTCGGTAGCGGTCCCATTCTCTATTCTCCTCATCTATTCACGGCGAGGTTCGTTTTGCAACGCCAACAGGGCCTCCCAACGCGGGTCGATCCCTTCGGCGCCGGAAGGAGCCTGCTTGCCGGACGGTTCGTCAAGGGCAGACTCAGATAGCAATTCCAGGTACTTCGGACAAGCATCCGGATCGGCGGCGCCCTTTTCCGGGTCAATGTATTCGCAGGCGGCCACGATCGGAATAGCCAGCCAGATGTTCTGCCGCACAACCTCCGATATGTCGAGTATGTGCTGCGCATCGATGAGCAGGGCCTCGTCAGTCAAGTCCTCCGCCTGCCCTTCAAACTCCTCAGGCGACAGAAAACGCCCTGTCTGTATGTCGGTCAGCGGGCGAAAGCTCTCCGAGAACTCAACGGACACGGGAATCGAAACCGGTTCAAGGCAGCGTCCGCACTCCAATGACAGCGCAATGCGAAAGGCGCCAGTCGCCAGAACGCCGCTGTGGATGCGCAGCAACTCCAGGTTGCCCTTCAGATTGCTCAGGGGTGTCAGGCCGCCGTCGAGGTTCGTAATGTCATCGTCGAGATCATATTCCCTTCGCGCGCCGGTCGCCTCCTTCATCAGTTGTGCAACATTGAACTCCATCTACCGATCCTCCTGCCCGGCTCCTGCAAGACCGCCTGGACCGCACCGACCCGAACTCGGCACTCTGCCTCTTCTTTAGTACCCAGTGCAATTTGTCTTCCAGCAGCCGGCCGGGCGGCAATCTCCGCACAGCGTGGCGACCGCACAAACAGCGATTATATAGGGATGAAGGACGATCCTCCAAAAGTCAGCCTGCACAGGAAATGAGCGGGAATGCCCAATGAAGTTCCGCCTGGACACATTGGAGAACTGTACAGATCGGAAGGCTTCGATTTTGGGCTGAACCAATTGTGGATGGTATAAACACAAAGTCGTCCTGTGGGTTTTGTCAATTTTCGCAATATAAACTGTGTAAATTGACAAAACATCTCTTTTGTGCTATGATTGGGCAAATTCGTTGATTTAGGCCTGACCAAGATGTGGGCTATGCACCGCATCCGGCCCTGAACAGCAGGGATAAATCCAATGTCTATCGGTCCGGACCAAAACTCACCTGCATGGCAGATCCTTGAATATCTGCAACGCAATCCTTCCGCAACCATCAAGGACTTTGAAACCTTACTGGGTGTGACAACAACGGCCGTCCGTCAGCATCTCAACGCCCTTCAGGCCGATGGCTATCTCGACCGGCGCGAGCAGCGCTCCGGAGTAGGGCGCCCACACTTTATCTACGTGGCTACCGACGCAGCCCGCGAGCTGTTCGCCTGCCGCTGTGATGTGCTCGCTCTGACAATGCTCCAGGAAATGTACGGCATGGTTGGCGCAGAACAGATGGGAAGCCTCTTGAAACGGGTCGGCGTCAGGCTTGCCGAAAGGTACGCCGAAAGCGTAAATGCCGCCGAACTGCAGCAGCGAGTTGAGGAACTGGCTGGGGCCCTGGGTCGGCAAGGAGTACTCACCGACGTATCCGCAGCCGGGAGCAATACCATAGCATTGAAAATGTATAACTGCCCCTATCACGACCTTGCCATCGCACATCGCGAGATCTGCGAAATGGATCAGCTGATGATGCAGCAGGCCCTGGGCGCAGATGTCTCTCTGGATGACTGCATAATGGACGGGCATGGCAACTGCTCATTCGTAATTACCCAGAGCAGTAGCGCCGAACTTGAACTCGAGTCCTGACTCGGTCATTCGCCTTGAAAGTTTCGTATCGTGTTGATCACGGCTGGCAACGGCCGTCACATTGAGGAGTCACGAAAGTCATGAGTACACTAGCAATTCAAGACCTGCACGTCTCTGTCGGAGATACGGAAATACTCAAAGGTGTGGACATCACCCTGCACACCGGCGAGATCCATGCAATGATGGGACCGAACGGTTCTGGGAAATCGACACTTTCCTACGTGATCGCAGGCCATCCCCACTACGAAATAACGCAGGGCGACATTCTTGTCGACGGCGACAGCATTCTCGATATGGAAGCCGATGAACGCGCCAGATCGGGGATCTTCCTCGCCTTCCAGTATCCCGTCTCGATTCCCGGCGTCAGTGTCGCCAACTTCCTGCGTACCGCCGTTTCCAACGTGCGCGGCTATACCAGCAAAGAGGCCGAAAGTAACGCCAACGGTGTCATCGGCAGCAACCTCATGCCCATGCGCGAGTTCCGTCGCGAACTGAATACCAAGATGAAGGAGTACAACGTCGAATCCAGCTTTGCACGCCGCTACCTCAATGATGGTTTCTCCGGCGGCGAGAAAAAGCGCACCGAGGTACTGCAGATGGCAATGTTGGAGCCGAAATTCGCGATTCTCGACGAATCCGACTCCGGCCTGGACATCGACGCCCTGCAAGTCGTCTCGGACGGCATCAATAAG
>VYDA01000548.1 GCA_009843665.1 Caldilineaceae bacterium SB0675_bin_29
GGCGGGCGCCGTCCGGATTTGCTTGCATCACAGCCGGCATATAGGCCATACGAAATCTCAGTTCCCCCGGGCGGCTGCTGGCGGTATAGAAACTGACGTGCGGTTGGAACCGGTCCAGTGCTTTACGCAGCCTATCCGGGATGTCGGTGATGGGGCGAGGGCCTAGCGACTCGAGCGTGTGCGTTTCTACGGAACCGGCGATTGGGCTTGCAGCATCGGCCAGCGCCTGGCTGATCAACGCGGAGCCCTGGTCGCCGAGAATGAGCACGCGTTCGCCCGGCTGAACGGCCATACAGATGCGCACTGCAACTTCAGCGCCGGCCCGCATGTCATCGAGGGTGAAATCGACGGTTTCTTTCATTTCTCGGAGGACCTCCTGGACTTTGTTTCGTTTTGGGGCTGCGCTTCTGCGGACAACGAAGGCGTCAGACGGAGTTGGCTGTCTTGCTACCCCAGAATGACCGGCTCCTCGGGGTACCGAAGCATTGAAGGGCGCTCACGCTGGGCCAGAGCGATGACAATGGTCAGTGGGCCCAAGCGGCCCCAAAACATGGTAAACGCGATCAGGGCCTGTCCCCAATCGTTGAGCTTGTGCGTGAAGCCAAGGGAATAGCCTGCGTTTGCGAAGGCACTAACGACCTCAAAACCGAGTTCAAAAATGTCGCCCTGAGTAAACAGTGACAGGACGATGGTGACGGCCGCAACCAGAAGTGAGCTGACCGTCATGATGGCGACGGCCTTGTTGAGTGTTTCTCTCGGCACGGAGCGGCCAAAGGCCACTGCCTGGTTGTCTCCTCCCTTTGCGGTCGCCAGGGCCGAGATCAGCAACACGCCAAAGGTGCTGGTAGTCACACCGCCGGCCATGCTGGCAGGTGCGCCGCCAACGAACATCCAAAAGAGTAGCATGAGTTGCGTACTCTGGCTGAGCTCGTGTAGGGGCAGTATAGTCAGGCCGGCGGTTCGAGAGGAAATGACTGTGAATATGCTGATGGCGATCTGTTCGCCAAGAGAATAGGCGGCCAGGGTAACTTCGTATAGATGTCGATCCAAGGACATTACGGCCAGGCCCACAATGAGGAGGACGACTGTCAAACCCAGGGTAATGCGAGAGTTGAGGGACAGCATTCGATTTCTGAAATAGCTGACCACGTCGTATAACACGGCCACGCCGACGCCTCCCAGAACAATCAGGGCGGACATAACCGCGAGGGTGTAGTAGTCGGCACCGAAACCGAACACTGGAGCGTGCTCGGTGCCAGCGAAGAGGTCGAAACCTGCGTTGCAGTAGCTGCTGACAGCGTGGAAGAGCGCCAGCCACAACGCCTCTCCGTCGGGAAGCTCCGTTCGCCAGCGTAGCCAGAGCAGGAGCGTGCCAATCGCCTCGATTGAGACTGTTACGATCAGAACATTCAGTGCAAGGTTGGCGACGCTTCCGAGCCGTCCCCAGTTGCGAGTCCAGGTGAACTGCCGTTCGGCTCCCAGTGACTGCTGGATCAGGAAACGCTCATTCAGCGTGACGCGCCGCCCGACCAGGCGAAAGAGCAACACGCTAAAGGCGATAAAGCCGACACCGCCCACCTGAAGAAGGACCAGAATGATGAACTGGCCGAAGCGGCTGAAGTCCGTAGCCGTCGTGAGTACGCCCAGGCCCGTGACCGTCACGGCGCTGGTAGAGGTAAATAAGGCCTCCATCCAGGAAATCGACGAGCCTGACGTGGTTGCGGCCGGTAGCTTCAGGAGGACAGTTCCCAAGAGAATGATGCCGGCAAAACCGAATATCAGAAGGCGGGGCGCCTGTGCTCGCGACAGGCGGTGGTCCGGCGTATCTTCTGAAAGGGGGGCATGGCGAGCCAATCCCTGACGACCTGATCCTGTCCCTTGATTTGCTGCGAGCTTCAGCAGGAACCCAGAAGAGGCGTCGTCCGCTGAATCATGAGGCTCTTGGCCATTCGGTTCTTCTGAACGACTATTCATGTCCTCTGCTGGGCGTTTGCTACCATCACTAGGCTGCCACAATTGATCGGGCTTGGAAACTCGATTCAAGTCGCTAGGGGGCCGACCCCATTTGTAATGTACACCCGTGCCAGTTACAGTCCAAAAAGGGGCATGCAGCACGCGTCGCCATCCATACAACGTTGCTGCGCGGCAAGAGGCGGGAGCCATTCAAAGGGTGTGAAACACTTGAGCCATCCTGGACGGGCGACTTGAGCAGTTGGCCGCCGCCAGCCATCTTGGCGGAACTGCAAAGGGCAGAGCTCACTTCTCCAAGATTTGACTTGGTATAAAACTTATTATACGGAATAAAATTCTGAAGATTGTCACCCTCTCCGTTTGCCCTTAAATCTTGCCATATTGCCTATGTTCATGTACTCTCACTCGGAATGCGCGCTTCAGGTTCTGGACGCGTTCTTGTCCCGGAATGCACTGTGCGGAGACCTTTCCTTAAATGATACTGTATCTGATACGCCACGGTCAGTCATTCAACAATCTGCTTGCCGAGCAATTGATGGATCGTCCAGGTCCATACCCCTACGAATCTTACATGAAGCAGCGGGTCGCCGAACCACCGTTGACGACGCTAGGGGAGGAGCAGGCGGAACGGCTTGGGTCTTACGTTAATGGCATGGCGATTTCGCGCCTTTACTGCAGTCCAATGTTGCGTACTATGCAAACGATCCGGCCGCTTGCAGAGTCCCTTGGCTGCAATCCAGCAGTCTGGATCGATCTGCACGAACATGGTGGCGTGTTTCATCGGCCAGGTGCTGACGCAGAGGCTGTCGGCCATCCTGGCCTCAACCGTTCAGAAATGAGTGAAATGTTCCCCAACTATCGGACTGACAGCATTGGGGAAAGCGG
>VYDA01000563.1 GCA_009843665.1 Caldilineaceae bacterium SB0675_bin_29
ACTATATCTTCCAAATGGTGCAACACCACGAAAATGACCCGACTTGCCTGACGATGGGCACGGTCCGCTCTACAGCGAGGGTGGGGGACAGGGGACGCGTCACCGGCATCGCTCTGGACTGCCGCTCGGGTAGCAGCGGCCGGTCAGGGTGGAGGCTGCCAGATCGGCTCAGACTCCAAGAGGGCGCGGCCGAAAGGTGCGGCAAGGAAAGGGGATGTTGACCAATGCCGGTGATGGTCATATACTCTAAAATTGGACTCTGTGTCAGGAGAACCCGGCAGCCCAGCTATCGAGAGATGTCAGGCAGTTAAGCGGCAATGTTGAACCGACTAGGCGCCATCCGAAATCAGATTGAGGAGCAGTTGGGACCTGGACTGCGGGTCATGCGTGCGGGCGTGCGAAGGGTGTGCGCTGCCGGCCGGGCCGCTGATATCAGGGAGGCGGCGGCGAACTTGCGGTCTCCCAGCCGGCTGCTCGTGACCGTGCTGCTGGGCTTCGCGGGCGTGGCGGCAGCGACGTCGATAGCGAGTTTTGCGAGCGGGACGCAGGGGGTCGGAGAGACCGGGACAGTCTCCCAGACACAGATGCAGCCGGCGGCGCAGCAGCAGGCGGACAGCCGCGACGGCTGGCTGACGGTCGCTCTCGACACTTCTCTGCCGGAGCGCTATTTCAGTCAACTGCTTACGGCGGCCTTCGGTCTGGAGGAGATCGAATCCGGGGGCATGCGCAAGACGGTCTTTTTGCTGGACCAGCCGCGCAACGCCGTCGTGCAGATCCGCCTGGTAGCCGGGAAAGAGGGGGCGGGAAGTGTACTGTACACGCGCTATCTGGCGCCGGTGGCGCCGTTTGCAACGGTCCAGGACGAGGTTTCGATGGCGGAGTTGATGCTGCGCTGGCAGGGGCGGGGCAGCGGCCCGCTGATCATTGATGCGGATTACGTATCGGAGCTGGAGGCAGTATTTGGTGAGGAGGCGGCGGACTCGGTGCAGACTGCCAGCGGCAGCGCTCTCCCCGCCGTGTTGGAGGTGACTGCCGGTGCTCTGGCGATCGTGCCCTTTGAAGGGCTTACGCCGGTATTGAAAGTGATGCGCCTGAACGGCGCGAACATACTCAGCAATACTTTCGATGAGGCGGCGTATCCGCTAACGGCGGTGGTGTCGGCATTTGGTTCTGATAGTGAAGCCGTGGCTGCGGCGCTGCGGCCGAAGATTACGGAGCCGACGAATCGCAAGCCGGGCGAGTTGACTACCCTGATCATGACCGGCGTCACGGCGATGGCACGGGTGACGGCGGCCCGGATGGAGGCGAAGGGGTATGTTTACCCTTCCCAGGTGATCTCGCCGACGCTGCGTGCGGCCGACATCACTCATATAAGCAATGAAGTGCCATTTCTGGCAGGCTGTGACGTCGACCCGTCCTTGAACAACATGATCCTGTGCAGCAGCCCGGTCTATTGGGCTGCGCTGGAGGCGCTGGGCACAGATATCGTCGGGTTGAGCGGCAACCATGTCAATGACTTCGGGCAGGAGGGTGCGCGCGAGTCGATCGGCTGGTACCGGGCGAACGGGATTCCCATTAACGGGAGCGGTTTGAATGAGGAGGAGGCGTGTGCGCCGCTGCTGTTTACGCACAACGGCAACCGCATCGCCTTTTTCGCGGCGCTGGCGCATTACCCCAGCTTTGCCTGGGCGACGGAGGACGGGCCGGGAGCCTGCGACTATCACGGAAACAAGGCGCGCATATTTGCCAGGATCGCGGCGCTGCGCGATGAGGTCGATGTGATCGCGGTTGAGCTGCAGCATGAGGAGATTTACAACCCGGCGCCGATTTTCCGGCAGGTGCAGGATTTCCGCGAGCTGCGTGCGGCCGGTGTAGATATTGTCACCGGTGTACAGAGCCACGTGCCGCAGGCGATGGAGCCGTATGGGTATGGGAATGAAAGGCCCGGCATCATCGTCTACGGTTTGGGAAACCTTTTCTTCGATCAGATGTGGAGCTGGCAGACGCGCACTTCGCTGATTGCGCGCCATACGATCCATGACGGCAAGGTAATCAGCACCGAGATCCTGACCGCGGTGCTCGAGGATTATGCGCAACCGCGCTGGACTACGGAGGTTGAACGGGCTGATCTCTTACGGCAGATCTTCGATGCGGCGCCGGCGCGCTGAGGATGGCCGCGGTTGGGCGATGCTTCAATTTGGAATTGCCTTTGGGTTGGGTCGAACAGTGGAGCGAGTGCGAGCGGCCGCCTATCCCGTTCTGGTAACCCCGCGAACCCCATAATCCCCAGCTTTGCGCATAAACTCCTTGTAGGGTTCGCAGATTTTACTTACGTCTTTGCGATTCAAGTCGTCGAATAGCGCTGCGATTTCCGCGTAGGAAAGCGGATTGGTAAGGCGCACACCAAGTGTCAGGATGGCATCGTCGACAGGATCGGCGAGCCTGTCAGCGCCGTTCACTATCTGCTGTTTCTGAAAAGACTCCCGTCCGCTGTTCCCAAACACAGCATTTTCCCACATGGCGCGTGGTCGAACTGCCTCTCGTAATGAGTGCCCCGAATAGACGAGAGCAGGGCCTTCTTCTCCTGTCGTTCGCAAAAACTCCTTGTACGGCTCGCAGATCTCGCTTACGTCTTCGCGGGTAATACCGAATAACGACGCAATGTCTTTATACGATAGGGGATCGTGGACACGCACTCCCAGTGTCAGCATCGCATCGTGAACAGGATCAGTCAACCGTACCTTGCCACTGATTGCTCTTTCCATAGACAGGGAATCTACCACCATGAAAGACCTCCTTGAAAACGGAGTGGCTTATCAATGTATCCACCTACTGAGTTCCGCTTAACATTGTG
>VYDA01000495.1:0-1758 GCA_009843665.1 Caldilineaceae bacterium SB0675_bin_29
GAATGCCCTGCCGCAGCACGTCGTCGGCGACGATGAATGATTCACGGATGGCGGTGGTTTTGTCGAGGATGTGCAGGAGCCGGTCGTTGGGGACGGTTATCAGGGTATCGACAGATTCGCGCAGGCGGCCCATGGTGCTTTCGGCGATGCGGCGGCGCTGCGTGCCTTCGAAGGTGAACGGTTTGGTGACGACGCCGATGGTCAGCGCGCCCGATTCGCGTGCGATGGAGGAGATGACCGGAGCCGCGCCGGAACCCGTACCGCCGCCCAGACCGGCGGTCACGAAAACCATATCCGCGCCTTCGAACAGCTGCTCGATCTCTTCCCGACTCTCCTCAGCCGCCCGCAGGCCGATTTCCGGCTTTCCGCCCGACCCCAGCCCTCTGGTCAATTTGTCTCCAATCCGCAGACGCTGCGGTGCATTGGAGAGCATCAGAGCCTGCGCATCGGTATTGACGGCAATAAATTCTACGCCTTGAACGTCCGCCTCAATCATGCGGTTGACCGCATTTTGTCCGCCGCCACCAACGCCGACAACTTTTATCTGGGCAAAGTTGTCTACAAATTGTGAGGCGCTACTCCGTCTGGTCATAGATTGATCTCCTTTAACCGCTGGCAGACATTCTCAGGGGAACTCTTGGAAATTGCAGTTTTCCTGACGTTACCAAGAGCTGCGTTCTCACCGCTGTATCAGAATTGTTCCATCGTACTACACCTGAAATCGATTGCAAAGTCTCTGAATTGAGGGCGTACCCGCAAAAAGTCCAAAATGGGGCGGTGTTTCAGGCCGATCGCAGGGCGAATACTCTGGAATCCGGCAGGATGCCATTTCCAGCTGTTGCCGGACTGATTTGGGATTGAATTGGGGCTTGTTCTGAACTATATGCCTACGATCCGTCTACGAAATTACCGCATTGCACTGCCGGGCCCGCAAGAGACGGGAAAGGCCAAGCCGAAAGAGAAATTTTCTCCATTCTGGTTGCGGGGAAAATCTCTGCGCGCGTGGGGGTATAGGAGCCTGCCAAACCCCTTCTGATCTATTCTAGGCAATATACCTACGATCTATCTACGACAACAGCGAATGGCCGCGCAACCCTCGCGGAGACGCAGTGGAGAATTCAAGAGGGCGACGGAAAATTCAAAGGTTTTTGCGGTCAATTTCGCGACAGCCGCACAGGGATAAGCGTGCGATCTGACCCGGTTGCCTCTCAACCGGGGTGCCGCTGGTCGCCTGGAACCAGGCGTTCCCTCAATCCGGCAGCAGGCTCTTGAGCCAGCCGCCGACCCGGTCCAGGATCTGGCCGTTTTCCGGGATCATTCTCTGCATGGGGTAGTGGATTGCGCGTGCGTCTTCGTAGAGCGCCCAGAGCAGGAGGCCGGCTGCGGTGGCGTAGGCGGGAGATTGCAGTTCTCTGCTCAACCCATGCACGGCGGGATGGTCCACGGGGCTGCCGATACGCACCGGCATGCGCAAGATTCTGCGAAACAGGTCGACTGCGCCGGGGAGCTGGCTGGCGCCGCCGGTGAGGACGAGCCCTGCCGGCACCATGTTGCCGTAGCTGCTCCTGGCGATCCGGCTCTGTATGAGTTCGGCGGTCTCTTCGGCCCGCGCCTGCAGGATCTGGCTGATAAAACGGCGGCTGAAGGTGCGCTCCGGTTTGTCGCCGAAAACGGTAGCCCAGACCTGTTCGTCTTCGGCGATCCGTTCCGGTTGCAGGTGGCCGTAGCGCAGTTTCAGCTCTTCGGCCACTTCAAATG
>VYDA01000495.1:1768-2853 GCA_009843665.1 Caldilineaceae bacterium SB0675_bin_29
GCCCGATAGCGACGTCGTTGGTCATGTGGCTGCCGCCCACGTCGAGCACCTCGGTGTGCCAGAGCCCGTTGCCGCGAAAGAGGGCCAGATCGGTGGTGCCGCCGCCCAGGTCGGCCATGACGACGCCCATCTGCCGCTCTTCGGCGGTCAGTACGGCCTCGCCGCTGGCCAGCGGTTCGAGGACCAGCTCATCGATGTCGATGCCATGGGCGAGCACACACTGGGCGAGATTGTTAATGGCGTTGATGGTGCCGGTGACGATATGGGCGTCGACTTCGAGGCGGCTGCCGAGGATTCCCAGGGGCTGCTGAATATTCTCCTGCTCGTCCACCTTCCAGTGGCGGGCGATCACATGGATGATCTGCCTGTTGGCGGGAATCTGAACCGCCCGTGCCGCCTCAAGTGCGCGCTGCATGTCGTTGCCGGTGACGCCATGGCGTCCGTCGATCGGGCTGATGCCGGCACTGTTCGAGGTGGCGATGTGGTTGCCGGCGATGCCCAGGTAGGCACTGGTGATCTGTTCGCCGGACTCCTGTTCGGCTGCCTCCAGCGCTTCGCCGATGGCGGTGGTCACCTCCGGGACGTCCATAACAACGCCGCGGCGCAGCCCCCTGCTGGGCGTGACGCCGCCGCCAAGAACTCTGACGGCGAGATTGCCCAGGCTGTCATGGATGACAGTGCCCACCAGCGCGCAGATTTTAGTGGTGCCTACGTCGACCGCGGCGATAATCTCTCTGGTCACTGAAGGTTTCTCTAACTGATAGTTTCTCTTAACAAATGGCGTCGTTTGAAGAACTATTGCTCATCCGGCTCGTTGTCGTACTTGCGGGTGAAGAAACGGTTAGGCACCGAAACATTGAGGGTGATAGCTTCGTCTCCGGCTGCTTCCAATCGCGGCATTAAACTTTGCAAGGCCGTCCATTTTTCTTCGAATTTGTATCCGTCTCCCCAGTGGACCCATGCCTGGGTAGACGGCAGGCTGAAGTTTAAGCCGTAACGAGAATTGTACCAGAACTCAGAAACGATGGAAAGACGATTTGACAAAAACATGGCAGAGGTCAGGATCCGTTTATCGATCTGAAGAG
>VYDA01000425.1:0-17822 GCA_009843665.1 Caldilineaceae bacterium SB0675_bin_29
AGCTTGCGGTGACGCCAGGGCGTTTCACCCACGATCTTGTCGGGGGACCACAGCCCGCCTATCCCGCCAAACAGCGCCAGCTGAAGGTTGCCGATCATCCCATTGCCAATGGCCCAGGCCGCCGCCCGCGTACCGGCTGACTGGCGCACGTTTTCGAACAAGCCCAGTGTCAATCCACTGGCCTTGGCGCCGTCTACCATCCGGCGCCCCGCCGCCACAGATATCGCCAGCGGCTTCTGCACGAGCAGATGCAGGCCGGCATCAAAGGCGGCCGCACCAATCTGGTGGTGCATCGACAACGTGGTGAAGTCGTTGACCGCATCCACCTCACCCGACGCTATCATTTCCCTGTAGTCGGTAAAGACCGCAACGTCGCTATCCGGCTGGAACTCATCCAGATAGATGTGGGGTGCCGCCAGCGGGTCCCCCGTCTCCGGCGCCAGCACCGCCGCCCGCGGTGTCGGCCCTTCGCCGCGCTTGCGGAACATGAGAGCGTCATTCTCGTTGCGGGCACACAGCGCCGTGATGCGAAATCCGTCATACCCGGCTTCTCTCAGCAACCGGTAGCCGTGTAGATGTGCGTTGAGAATGCGGCCGCAGCCGACGATGCCGATTCGGATCATGCTAAAGATCTCCGCTCAACTGTGGTCGTCTCTGGCAAATGAATGTGACGGACGGCTTGCCGATTCTTGCCCGGCGAAACCTTTATGCCCGGTATTCTTCGCTCAGGCGACCTATCTTTTCGGATAGACCTGTGGAAAGTGTTCGCCGCGCAGTTGCTCACCATCTTCCACCTCGACAAACGCCTTCATCACATGCTCGCCGCTGGCGACATAATAGGTCTCGTTCGTCATGTAGTGTAGCGCAATGGCCCGCCGGGGACGGTCACTGTTGTTGTCGTGGGAACCGTGCCAGGTGAGCGCATGGTGGAAGTGAACCTCGCCCTTCTTCACGGTGCAGCTCGCCACCTGAAGTTCCTTCCCCTCAAAATCGGTCGGCATCTTGTTGATTTCTTCCAACTGCTGCAGATACGCAATGTTGTTGCCCCATTGGTGGGAACCACGTACCATTGACATGCAGCCATTCGTTTCGTCGGCGTCGTCCAACGCCACCCATGCAGTTACTTCGGTCATGGGACGGATGATCGGCCATAGTGGGGCGTCCTGGTGCCAGTGTGTTGTCCCGCCGGTTTGAGGGGGCTTGTACTGGATCTGATCGTGCCAGATACGCAACTCTGTGGCGCCTGTCAATTGGGCGATGCCGGTTGTGATGTCCTTCCGGCTAATCAGGTCTCGGAAAGGGCCGCTCGCTTCCCAAATGTTGACGATCTGCCACACCGCTTTGCTCTCGTCACGACTCATATTGCGAACATGAACGGGCTGAGGGATGTCGTCGCGCTCCCGCTCATCAATGACGCGCATAACCTCTGCGCGCAGCGTCTCTACTTCTTCACTGCTCAATACCTGCCCGCCGTTCAGAAAACCGTCAGCCTGGAACTGGGCAATCTGGTCTGAAGTGAGCATCTGCCTCTCCTCTGAAATAGTGTGACTTATGGGTGGGACAGTCGACCACCTTAAGCGCCGGATGAATGAGTGCGGCGGCGACTCAACGCGCCCCGCACGCCTGCAAACAGGCCTGCATGTGACCCCGGCTCTCAGCAGCAATTACGCAGCACTGCTCCAAACTATACTCCCTCGCGCCGATTACCTCCAGATTCAGTGGTCCTGTGTAGCCATTCTCATGAAGCACCCGAACGTACCCCACCAGGTCAATGTCCCCGCGCCCGTTTGCTTGCAATTCCGGCTTTCCTGGCCCATGCTGCCGCCCCTTGCAGTCGCGTATATGCACGTGCTTGACACGGCTGATCACCGCGGCAATCGCCTCAACAGGGTTCTCGTTGGCGCGGTATATGTGCGACGGGTCCATGTCGATTCCGAAGTTGGGCGAGCTGATCGCTTCCATCGCCCGCAGCGTCGTTGGCGTATCGAAAATACTGGCCCCCACATGCGCCTTTACGCACAGCGTAACCCCGTATTTCTCCGCCATCTGCGTGAGTTCGCCCAGCTCGTCAATGGTCTGAACCAGGCTTTCCTCGTTCCCGCTCTCACCTCCCGGCCCGCAGTTGACAATCGGGATTCCGCACGCCAAGGCTGCCTGCATCGCCTTCTCCATCAGCTCCCGATCGCGGCTGGGCTGTTCCATCGCCAGCAGCTCAAGTTCATAGGTCTGGGCCAGCTGTCTGATCTCCGGCGCCAGCTCTTGCCAGCGGTCCAAGACCAGGTGCTGGGCCATCGCATCGATAGCGGCCATCTCGATGCCGTCGTATCCGGCCATCGCGATGCAACGGAAGGCGGTCTCCATGTCGTAACCGCCGAACAGGACTGTATTTGCGCCAAGTTTCATCTATCTCGCTCCATTGTGAGCCGACCGGTCGGGCCAGCCAGTCTAACAGTTTTCACCCGCCCCCAATTCGTCTTGGATTATCCCTTCTTTCCTGCTGATCTCATCTGCGACCGCTCCCGTTCCAACGCCTCCTGACTGGGCCGCCCAATTCGCAGATTGTGGTATGCCTGCTGCGAACTCTCGAAATAGTCGATGCCCTCAATATCATGCCACCCCGGCTGGTGGTGGATCGGATTGGGCAACCCCGTCGCCGCTTCTCGCCTCCTAACCCAGTTCTCCATCCGCGCCGTGAGCGCCGACACGACTTCCGGCATCTCTTCTGCCAGGTTGCGCCTCTCCCCAGGATCTTCGACCAAATTGTATAGTTCAACCGGCGGCATAAAATGAAAATCCGGTTCGAGCGCGCGTATCAGCTTCCACTGCGGCGTACGCCAGCCATGTTTGCGCATCCACGCGCACTCCGTGATGTAAAACTCGCCCTCGTGCGACGCCACCTCCCCCGCGACCATCGGCAACAAAGAGCGCCCGTCGAATTCGATACCAGAGTCAATCTCCGCAAGCTCAAGCACCGTCGGCACCAGGTCCTTGTGCTGGTTGTAGCCGGCAATGCGCCTGCCCGATGGCAGCTTTGGCGGATAGCGCAACAGCAGTGGCACGTGCAGGACGGTGTCATAGAGGCCGTGGTGATCGTACCAGTATCCGTGTTCGTCAAGCTCCTCGCCATGGTCGCCGTTGACCGCCACGATGGTCTCGTCGAAGATGCCATGTGCTTCGAGCGCTGTGAAAATCGACTGAATACACGCGTCCATATACGCGATTGCACCGTCATACTGCGCGTTCACGTATCTCCGGTCGCTGATCCCTGGCGGCAACATATCGATGAGCGTATGCTTGAATGGCTCGAACGCAAAGACCGGATCCATAGACCGGTTGTCAGCGTCGCACTCATCGCCGTGATAGAAAATGCGCTCGAAGGGCTTCGGAGGCAGGTAGGGCGAGTGCGGGTCCATGTGGCGCAGGAAAAGAAAAAATGGCCTGTCGCCTGCCACAAGGCGGTCTAGCGCCGGCAGCGCCAGCTCGTTAAGCCGTTGGGCCTTGGGCACGCGGCCATCCGACCAGCTGCCCATCTGCGTGAAGCTCAGATACTCGTCGAAGCCGCGCGCGCTTGCTCTGCCTGAGAACCCGACCGAGACCGTGGTGTAGCCGTGCTCGCGTAGAATCTCCGGCAGAGTCTTAACCTCAGGCCGTAGCGGGCCCTTTGGGCGATGCGCCACCAGCTGCGAAGTGAAAATATCCATCCCGGTCAGCATCATGCAATAGGCGCTGGTCGTCGGAATATGGGGGCTGAATGTGTTCTCAAAGAGGACGCCTTGCGAGGCAAAACGGTCCAGATGGGGCGTGGTCAGACGGTCGTAGCCGTAGCAACTCAAATGATCTGCCCGCAACGAGTCGATGCCTAGAATGACGATGTTCGGTTTCGCAGTCGCAGCCATCGCGCCTTCCCTACCCCTATTCCTTCTCCTCGACCTCACGCGACTTCGCCTGCAGACGCCGCGCGGCACTGGCGTCGCCGATATAGAGCGAGTCGTAGGCCTGTTGCGAACTCGTGAAGGGCCCGACGCCTTTGAGACCGTGCCAGTCACCCTGATGGTGAATCGGATTCGGCAACCCCGTTTCCGCTTCCCGCTTGCTCACCCAGGCGTCGAGTCGTGCCGTCAGTGCCGCCACGACGCCGGGCAGTTCATCGGCGAGATTGCAGTTTTCCAACGGATCTTCAACCAGGTTGTAGAGTTCCACCGGGGGCTTGAAATGGAAGTCCGGCTCCAGTGCCAGCATCAATTTCCACTGCGGCGTGCGCCATCCGTGCTTGCGCATCCACGTGCATTCCGTGATGTAGATCTCGCTCTCGTGCGACGCTACACTGCCCTCAACCATCGGCAGGAGTGAACTCCCGTCGAAGTCGATACCGGTGTCGATGTCGGCCAGTTCAAGCAGCGTGGGCACGAGGTCCTTGTGCTGATTGTAGCCCGAGACGCGGCTGTGTGCCGGCAACTTAGGTGGGTAGCGCAGCATCAATGGAACGTGAAGGACATTGTCATAAATGCCATGGTGATCGAACCAGCACTCATGATCGTAAAGCGTCTCACCGTGGTCCCCGTTGATCGCCACGATCGTCTCGTCGAAAATCCCGTGCTCCTCAAGCGCCGTGAAGATCGACTGGATGGCAGCGTCCATGTAGGCGATTGACCCGTCATACTGAGCGATCACATAATCCTTGTCAGTGATGCCCGGCGGCAGCCAGGAGGCCAGAAAATCCCGGAACGGCTTGAATGCCAGCACAGGCTCCATCGATTTGTTGCTGGGGTCGCATTCGTCGCCGTGGTAAAACATGCGCTCATACGGTTCCGGCGGAAGGTACGGCGCGTGGGGGTCCATGTGCCGCAAAAAGAGGAAAAAAGGCTTGTCTTCCGCCACCATGCGATCGATTGCTGGAATCGCCTGCTCGTTCAATAGTTGTGCTTTGGGCAGACGGCCCTCCTCCCACGAGCCCCAGGCCGTATAGCTGAGATACTCGTCAAAACCGCGACTGCTGGGATTCCCGTCGAACCCGATGCAAATGGTGTGATAGCCTTCTTCGCGCAGGATTTCCGCCAGTGTCTTCACCTCCGGCCGCAGCGGACCCTGGTGTCGCAGGGCCACAACCTGCGTAGAGAAAACGTCCATGCCGGTCAGCATCGAGGCATAGGCGCTAGTCGTAGGAATGTGAGCACTGAATGTATTCTCGAAAAGGACACCTTGGGAGGCAAAACGGTCCAGATAGGGACTGGTCAATCGTTCGTAGCCGTAACAGCTCATGTGATCGGCATGTAACGAGTCGATGCCGAACAGGACGATATTCGGTTTTGCGTTCGATGCCATCGTGTTTTCCTTCACAGTTGGTGAACTGGCGGGTCACAAGAGTGGAGCGGTGGAGCCAAACCTGGACGGTGATCTGCTCTAGAGAGTCTCTGTCTGAAGGTAGAGGAATCAACTCTGTCGGTCCGCTCCGATCATTCGCGGTTCGGACCGGTTGAACCGTACCACAACCGCCTGTTCGCCGCAAGAAACTGCCCTTATATTCTTGTCGGTTTAAGGTCGCAACCTGGAGTGGGAGCAGGTTCCCGAATTGCCAGTAGTGTACGCAATTGCTCTTTGCTTAATGACTGTTTACAATGTATCCCACGCCATCCCAAGCACAGCCCCCTTCCCTCCCGGTCTTCGAAGTGCCGGGCAGATCGGGCCTGTGAAGGACTCCTTCTCTATGATACCGATGTCCCGCGTACAGCGGCGGCTCATTATCACGCTGTTCGTCGTCAGCAGCCTGAACAGCGCCGCGATGATAGCCAGCTTCGTTCTGACCCCCATCATCTCCTACTCCCTCAGCGGCCGCGTACAGCTGATTGGCCTTCCCAACGCCCTGTCGATGGTGGGACGGGCCGGTGCGGGCTATCCCCTGGGCTGGCTCTTGGATAAAGCCGGGCGCCGTATCGGCCTTGCCGTGGGCCTCTCCTTCGTGATTTTTGGAATGCTCGTCTCGGCCTCGGCCATCAGCGCCGGTTCACTGGTCCTCTTTCTCGGAGGTGCAATTTTGCTGGGCGTCGGCCGGGCCGCCCTGGAACAGACCCGTTACGCCGCCGCCGAGATCTTTCCACTGGCGCAGCAGGCCAAGGTAATCGGGCTGATCGTTTTTGCAGGCACGGTCGGGGCCGTAGGCGGCCCACTACTGGTGGAACCGGCTGTTGGGCTGGCCAGACAACAGGGATTCCATGAGCATGTGGGCCCGTTCTGGATCGGCGCGGCGTTGATGGGACTTGCTCTAATCCTGCTCCTGGTGGCGCTGCGGCCCGACCCGAAAGATCTGGCCGCGCTGCTTGCCCGGGAAGAGAAGGCCGCAAAGGAAGCGAAAACTTCAGAGGACAGTTCGCCCGATGCCCAGGCAGAATCCGGTGAGGCGCCCAGGGGGCTGAGGGGAGTCATGCACCTGCTCAAGTTGCCGGACGTACAACTGGCAATTGCGGCGATGGCAATCGGCCAGATGGTCATGACACTGTTGATGGTGGTCACGCCGCTCCACATGAACCGCGCCGACTACAAGGCGGACGCGATATCCTATGTGCTGATGGCGCACACTCTTGGAATGTTTGGTCTCTCGGGCCTCAGCGGCTGGCTGGCGGGCAAGGTCGGCCGTGTTCCCATGATTTTCGCCGGAGCGCTTGTGCAGGTCCTGGCTGCGATCATGATGCCGCTCTCGACGGAGCTTCCGGTTCTTTTCGTCTCTCTGTTTCTGCTCGGCCTGGGGTGGAACTTCAGCTATATCGCCGGCTCCTCCCTGCTGTCGGCCGCGCTGGAGGGCTCGCGGCAGAGGGGACGTGTACAGGGCATCAACGAAGCCATGGTGGCCGTCGCCTCCGCCTGCGGTAGTCTCGGGACCGGTGGCATCTATTCGGTTAGCGGAGTCGTAGCCGTGGCGGTGAGCGGCGTCTTCTTCTCGGCGGCCTTGGGTGCCCTCGCCCTCTGGTTGGGCCGCCAGCATCTGTTTGCCCTGGCCGCAGAGCGAGGCTAGCGAGCCGGATTCCCCAATTTGCAAACTCGCTTCCGCGGCACAATCGTCACTTCCGTTTAGGCGGGGCGCTACCTTCACTGCCGCCATGTCCCCGCTGCCGTGGGATGGTCGTACGGCTCGTCTGCCACGCGAGCCTGTAGGCGGTGCAACTCCTCGGTTAAAGCCTCCACCACGCCGGCATAGTCCGGATCATGGTATACGTTGTTCAGTTCGTACGGGTCGGCATCAAGATCGAAGAGCTCCCACTCAGGTTCCTTGGACTCATCGATGACACCCGGCTGATCCAACCCGTCGGCGTAGTAATAGATCAGCTTGTAGCGCAGCGTCCGCACACCATAGTGGGCGTAAACGTGGTGGTGTGCCAGGTGCATCCAATAGCGGTAGTACATTGATGTCTGCCAGTCATCCGGCGCTTGGCCCGCCAAAAGTGAACTGAAACTGGTCCCTTGGAAGTGGTCTGGGACGTCGACGCCGGCGTACTCGAGCAGCGTCGGCGTGAAGTCGACATTCAGGACCATCTGATCGTTGGCAGTCCCCCCTTCCACCGCGCGCGGATAGCGAATCAGCAGAGGCATGCGCAGCGACTCCTCGTACATGAATCGCTTGTCATACCAGCCGTGGTCGCCCAGAAAGAAGCCTTGGTCCGACGTGTACACGACAATGGTGTTCTCCGCCAGCCCTTCATCTTCCAGGTAGTCGAGCAGCCTGCCGACATTGTCATCGATGGAAGCGACGCATCGCAGGTAGTCCTTGATGTAGCGCTGATACTTCCACTTCTTCTCCTCCTCCGGTGTCAGCCCCTCCGGCGTCGGCTGTTTCAGGTCCGTAAGCGTCATGTCACGGTCGATACGCATCTCAGCCGCTGCGGCCGCCGCCGCGCGGTTGCTGTAGTCGTCGTCGAATGTTTCCGGATAGGGAATCTCCTCATCTTCGTACATGAGCGCGTGCTTTTCGTCCGGCTCCCACGACCGGTGCGGCGCCTTATGGTGGCACATCAGCATGAACGGCCGCTCCGGATCGCGCGCCCGTAGCCAGTCCAGCGAAAAGTCCGTGATCAGGTCGGTAACGTAGCCGGGAAATACCTTTCGCTCCCCCATCTCGATCATCTCGGGGTCGTGGTAAAGCCCCTGACCGGGCAGCACGTTCCAGTAGTCGAAACCTGTCGGATCGTTGACTCCCCCGTGACCCAGGTGCCACTTTCCGACAATGGCCGTCTGGTAACCTGCCGACTGCATCAGTTTGGGCATCGTCACTTGCCGGCCATCGAGGGTCGATGCCAGCGTCGTCACGCCGTTAATGTGGTTGTAGGTTCCAGTCAGTATCACGGCGCGGCTGGGCGTACAGATCGAGTTGGTGCAGAAGCAATTATTGAAGCGCATGCCGCCGTCAGCGATCCGGTCGAGGTGCGGAGTCTGGTTGATTCGGCTACCGTAGCAGCTCATGGCGTGTGAGGCGTGGTCGTCCGACATAATGAAAAGTATGTTGGGGCGGGCGTCGGGCATTGGAAATCCTTTTGGAGGTCTACTAAGTGGAGTTGATCAGAAGCTCGTATTTCCGTATTGTTCTGGCGTCGTCAAGCGCAAAGGGGACAGGTTCGGCCATGCTATCAGACATCGAATGCAGGGTCAAGAAGAAGGGCGAAAACTGACAGTGTCAGGTCTTGCATACTTCTTGAGGAAATTCGAAGTGGTTGACGAAGGTGGCAACTAAGTACAGGTGACGCTTCCTGCCATCTGGCCATCTCCCCGTAGGGGCACCCCTTGTGGGTGCCCTCGTAATTGCCCCACCCTCTTGGGAGCTTCATGAATCTCTGCGTCAATCATGGATTGACAGCATAACCGGTCCGCAAACTCCAGGTCCGACAAACGTCAACGCCTCCCAATGATCTGTTGAAGACCCTGCAGCGAGTGCAAGGAGCGCAATGTCTGAACCAGTATGCCCGGGATGCAGCTTGGCTGTCCTGTGCTCTTGCCAAGAGGTCGATCATCGGGTAGGTTGCATAAGCCGGGCCGACTCCAAATCGCATACAACGGAACAAAACCCGATGGAGATACTATATGTCTGAACAGTCAGTACTGCGCCATGTCGTCCTCTTTCAGTTCAAGGACGGAACCCCAGATGAAAACGTTCGCGAAATCGAGAACGCCTTTCGAGCCTTGCCGGGCAAGATCGACGTGATCCAGGACTTTGAATGGGGCACCGATGTCAGCGTCGAGGGCGAAGCCAAAGGCTATACCCACTGCTTCTTCGTCACCTTCGCCACCGAGGCCGACCGCGACGCCTATCTCCCCCACCCCGCCCACGCCGCATTTGGCGCCGTTCTGCGCCCTCACCTGGAAAAAGTGCTGGTACTGGACTACTGGCAGAGAACGTAGACTGGGTAGAACGTTTAGCCTGCGGCGGACCTAGCCCAAGCCAATCTCCACGATCTGGTGCCCTTTGACCTCGGACACGGAGAATCTGAGTCTTCCTCTGTCCTCGATGAAATCCAGTGCCTCCCCGTCTGGGACACAGCGAACGCCGGTTACCGGTCCGGGTAACTTCAAACTCACACCGATATCATGTACGGGCAGCACGTCCTCAATGACGTCGAAATCCTGGCCGCGACGTTCCGGAATGTAGTGGAGCAGGTGCAGGACCAAACGGTTCTGTTCGGGTTGCTCATTCAAGGCTGTCAAAACGCCCGTCGGCCCGTTGTGCCGCAACAATGGATCGGGCAGGAGCATATCGAGCGCGTTCAATAGCAGCCGCTTGCACCAGCGCGGCGCGTTGCGGTGGTACTGGCGAAATATCGGATGAGCGAAGTAGATGACGTCTTCCTTACGCGTGGCGGCAGGTCCGTCTAGCTCGCCGCTGCTGGGCGTCTGCCGGTGGGAACAGAAGTGTTGCCAAGTCCGATCGAAGTAGGCAGGCACCATCCTTGCAAGAACCTCGCTGTCCTCCCCGGCTTCGATTTCCAACCCTCTCATGTACATGACGTACTCGGTTTTGCGCAAACCAGCTGCCAGCATCCCTTCCGCACGCAGATAGTCCACATAGTCACCACTTCCGAAGTGCCGGCCTCGCACAGTCTCACCATTGGCGTCACGAGGCCCCTCGCCGGTCTTGCGCACCCCCCATGCCGGCAACGCAAAGTCTGACAGGTCCGGCTTCAAACCGGACTCGAATGAGGCTAGCACTTTGCCCCCGGTGGCGATATGGTCGTTTATCTTGCTCGCAAGATGTTCGTCAAGGGGTACGCCATCGGGCAGGATGAGGACCCGGTACCCATCCCAGCTCGACTGGCTGTCGACAACGTCGAACTGGTGGCCGCCCTCCTGCAACATGCGCACCGCACCGACCGTCTCCGCTGTCAGACGCTCGCCGGTGAATTCCTCCAGAGTGAACACACCGATATCAGTCATCGCACGGGCCCCGCGGCACCATTGCTCCTTTCGCTCGACCTCGCGGTAGACCGGGCCGACGAGGTCGTAAGTCGCCTGGTCGAGCCGCCCTGTCGGGTGAAGCTGGTCGCCGACCGAGCACTTCGCGTTGAGGGCCAGCATCTGGAAGCACTCGAACTGCAGCGCGGCCTCGTTCTTGTAAGACTGAAAGTCCCCCCAGGACGTGTGGAACTTCCCGGTCATACCCAGGCTGTCGTGGCCGATTGTGCGCGCATAGCGCTGCGAAAGCGGAAAGTGCATGTAGCCCCAGCCGCCCGACGGCAGTGACTCCAGCTCCCAGTGGCTGTATGTCTCGCCAGTCGCGCGCTGCCGCGGGCCAACGTGGCCGGAGTTGTAAAATATGGTGCAGTCCTGGCTGTGACTGCGCACGTGGGCCGACATTTCCCGCTTGAAACGGTCGGTCACGCCTTGACCGAAGGTCCGCCGTTCCCCGTCGTTGGAGGGGTCCATCCCCTGTGTCTGCATCTCGACCCGGCAGGTGGTGCAGGAACAGTCCTGATCCTGGACAATGTCGAAAAAGAGCCCATCCACCGCGGGCAGTTGGGCGAACATGTCGTCAACGTGGGCCTTGAGAAAGTCAACATATGGCGTGTTCAAACAGAGCTTCGCATAGAAGCCGGCCTGGTAGGGCTTCTGCCCCTGAATGGAGCCGTCGCGGGCCACCTGCAGCCACTGCGGTTCTTCCTGCGCTGTATAGTAGTCCCACTGAATGGTTGTGTAGATAGGTACCCGAATATTGCGGGAATGAGCTGCTTCAATCTGCTGTGCAAGCAGGTTGCACTGCAGGCGCGGGTGGCGCCGCTCCGGGTGGGCCGGAGTCTCATAGAAGATCATGCCGTGATGGCCCCGGGCAAAACAGGTGATGGAGTCAACGTGAGCGTCGACCAGTTGCTGCGCCCAAGCCGCAGCGTCAAACTCGCCCCCTATATTGGTAAGCTGTTGACTGGTGTGAAAGTCGAGGTGGATCTGTCGGTAGCGGAGGAAGCCGGCCATAGCGTTGTTGTGCTCCTGTTATGTGGGCAGCGGCTCGGGCTCTTTCTGTTCGCCAGGTAGAGTCGCGCAGGGGGCTGGCGCGATTCAAGCGGGGTCAAGCGAGGTACTCTGAGAAGAATCTTGCATGGCCACTCAAGGCTGCGGAGGAACCATCAACAGTAGAGCGACTGAGTTCGGAAATCGAAAAGTACCTGTAGGTTCTTTCATTTCCACTCCCAGCAGCCTTCACTATACGCCTCGCGCAAAAAGAGCCTCTTACGGTGCGAATCCGCGCGCGCGAGCCACTCGGAAGGGATCTCTTGCGTGTGTCGGTGAGGCGGGCCCGCCTCTTTAAAGATGTCTATGTTGAAAATCCTGTAAGGCTGCGGAGAATCAATCGGCTTCGGTTCGACGCCGTGGAAGATGCGGGCGTTAATGTAGACCATGCTGCCCGGTGGCAGTTCGAGCCGTTTCTCGCGAAGGGGGCGGCCGGCCTCGGCGTCGAACTCGCCGGCGAGCAACCTGCTTGGGAACTCGCTCGCACGCGCCCTGTCAGGGGCGGCGTCCTCGGTAGGCGCGACGCGGTGGCTGCCGGGAATCACTTTGAGATTGCGGTCGCCAAGAGAAAAACCATTGAGATAATAGAGAATCTGGACATAGTATCTGTCACGTTCCGCAAGGTTAATTGGATTCTCGTGCTTCCAGTGATGGTGGTCCTGGTGGTAGCGAATCGGACCAATTCCCCGCGGTGCGATGTTCAGCGCCGAGTGGCAGAAGTGATAGTCCTTGCCAATGGTGGCCGTCAACAAGGCGGTGATAAACGGGTCGTCGATGAGCTGGTCGCTGTAAGGCCCACGGTCGTTCCAGGGACGGATGAAGTAGGCATTGGGTTCGCCGCGATTGGCTTGCAATTGACTAACGAACTCGCGAACCTGGTCAAGGCCCTCGATCTCTCTGATGAGGGATTCCCTTGCGTGGTCAGTGAAGACATCGGGAAAGGCAATGTAGCCGTCGTTATGGAAGGATTCGATGTCGGCTCCAGACGGGCCCGGTATTCGGAACAAGGATTCTAAATCAGTTGTCATTTTCTTGCCTCCTTGATTTTGAACTGTAGCATACGGTCAAGGCAGACACAAGATGGAACCGCTGCACCTGTCATGGAGTTGGTAACATGCCCTGCAAAACTGCAGAGGCTCGCTTCAATGGTCCTCGCCGAAAGGTGCTGCTGCTTCCGCGGAATTGTGCCCACGGCACCCAGAGCAGGCTGTGCCTAGCAGTGCCTATGACGTGGGTCCAATATCACCGTACGTGAGGCATCGCAGACTAATGAACTGAAGACCACCATCTGCCGGTCACTGTGGAGACCGTCAACGACAAACGGATGGAGTCTTCGTAAAACCACACTTGAAAAAATGCTTCTTTGCCTGCACAATGATAGAGTGGAGAGTTGTCATTCGCCATTGGTATGAAACGCTGAGGAGGGCTCCTCAGCCTTCCTTCAAGGATATCAACATGGGAAGACAATGCAATTGTGTAGACTACGTGGACTAGGGACAGTAGACCATGAACTATAACCATCGTACTCAAATTGGGGCATTCCTCACGATGGCTGCCCTGCTTCTCACTGCATGCGTTCCCTTACCTGCTGACCCCGGCATTCCTGTCAGCGGACCCGCGCCCGAGACGCCGCTGATTTCGATCCACAATCCCTTAGTGGTCCCGGTTGGGGACACGCCCTCCTCGTCTGGCGGACCGTTTCAGGACTGGCCGGCCTTCGAAGTCGAAAGCCATCGAATCAGAGTATTCCATCCAAACAGGTGGCTCTTTGTATCCACACAGGAGGAACTTTCCGCCCTCGGCTCACAACTCGGGGATGACGAGCTGGCCGAAGCATTCTTCGAGGAGCGGGAGGGTTACGTCGGATTCCTGACCCAACCTGGCCAGGAGGACTACTTTGCCGGCGCCGGTTTCCCCTACGACCCCGATTCGCCTCCGCTGGCGACCAACGGATTTCATCTCCTTGCAGTACCAAGCGAAGGCCGAACTCTTGAGACGTTTGCACGCCTGCTAAGCGACGAGCTTGGTGCCTCCGGCCTGGCCGAAGTGGTTGGCATCGAGATTGGTCCCGGTCTGCGTCCTTGGGGTGAAGAAACCGCGACAATCCAATACCGCATTGACGGCACGCAGGCCTTCGGAAACCGGATTGTTACCGTCCCCGACGCAAATGTAGTCGGCTGGCGCGTGATAATGCTGTCTCCCGACGGAGGAACTTTCCTGACCGTCACCTACGACGCGTGGGGCGAATATTCGGAGTGGGTGGAGGGCCTCCTGCGCGAAGTCGTTCGCAGAGTTCAGTGGGTGGACGATCCATCCCATTTGCCCCGGCCAGGGCCGACGGTGACGCTCGAGCACCTGATGAACGTACGCGCCGGCCCAGGCACCGACTATCCCATCCTCGGCAAGGCGGGGGAAGGACAACAGTTTGCCGCAATCAGCCGCAACGCTGTTGGCGGCCCGGCCGGCGGCTGGTGGCAGATCGAGTACCGCGGCCAGCTGGGCTGGTTGCACGGAGACTATGTGACCGCGCCAGCCGCAGCAGAAGACATTCCCCACGCAGACGAGTCCGGCTGGCTGACCTATGAAGACGTGGCAAGAGGACTGTCGCTGTCACTTCCCGCGGAATGGCGCTACTTTGACCCCGCGCGACCTACTGCGGCCGACCTGGCGCTTCTGTCCGTGGCCAACAAAGTATCTGAAGCGCAGTTCGACGTCTTGGGACTGGGTGAGATTGTTTCGGCGATGAGCCTTCGGCGCGACGACGCCGTGATCGGTCTTGGTCTGCAGTCTGGCCAGGAGGAGAGTGAGGCGAGCAACTTTATGCTTGTCTTTTCTTTCGCGGCCAGTGGCAAGAGCCTCGCGGGATACGCACAGGCAGCCTCAGAGCAGACCTACAGCATTGAGCCAGCGGTGGTTGAATTGGTACGGGGCATGAGGCCGTCGGACGAAGAGGTGGTCTCGATCCAATACGGTGAGTACGCAACCAATAACATAGTAAGACAAATTTGGCTCCTTTCACCCGACGGCGAAAGGTTCGTAGCCCTTGGGTTCAACGTTCACCGCGATCAGATTGAGGAGCTGGAACCTGTGATCGAAGAAGTCGTGCAGAGACTCCAATGGATCGAGCAGTAGATCTAAACTTCCATGGGCCGCCGTCTTCAACAGTTTCGGACTCTTGGCACGCGTTGTCGAGCCATAAGTTCAGACTGTCTCGATCACTGTTCATGAAGCCGCCTGAAAGCAACATCCAGTCCGGAAATGTGTGGTGGAAAGCTGGTCGCCCACAGCATTTCTCCGCAAACTGAAACTGGATACTTTGCTTGGAAGCGAGCCGCCACGGGACTATCGGTGCCCTACACTTGCTCGTCAGGTGTATTGGGCTATCCGCACTTTCTCGGCCCCATTCATTAGCAAAACGGTGTCGATCTGTTGTTCCTGCCTCTGCTCCTGAATGCTGTCGCGACGATCATAGCTTTTGCCCCGCAGTGTGAGGCGAAAACGCCTTTGGCGTAAAGCCATAAAACGCCTACATAAAGGGTCGGGAAACTGACGCGACTGGAACCAGGCCCTGCCAGGCACTTCGCGCTGCAGAGTCCCCGCTTCATTACAACTGCATCTCACGTCTTCCCATCCCTCGACTGTCAACTGCATCTTCTTCAACCGCAGTTGCATTCGTTCCCTCTCATCTTCTTTGTGCCGCATTTCCTGTAATATAGGGGACAAATGTAAGTCCACATAGGCTCTGGAGTAGAGCTTGCCGATGAAATCGCTTCCAGCTGGAACACGGCTGTCGGACACGCTTCACCGACCGAATTGCCTACTGGACATGAACTATTCCTCTGAACTGCAAATTCCGGTCGGAAGTTCCTCAGAACAATGACCTGGGCCAATCCAATAGGGGACTAAAATGACGACGCCTGCTTTGGACCTGTTTCAATTTAATGATCTCTTGACGCCATCCCAAAGGGAACTGCGCAACGAGGTCCGGAAGTATATGGAGAATGAAGTAAAGCCAAGGATAAATGACTACTGGGAGCGCGGCGAGATTGCACTGGACCTCGCCCTGGGACTGCGTGAGTTGCCCATCATGGGCGGAACACAAAAGGGGTACGGCTGCGCAGGGCTCGACAATGTAAGCGACGGCTTGGTCAAGTATGAGGTCTGCCGGGTCGATGGCTCTGTCAGTACGCTGTTCGGTGTGCATTCTGGGTTGGCGATGGGTTCAATCGGTATGCTGGGCTCGGAGGAGCAAAAGGAACGCTGGCTGCCGGCGATGGCGAGGATGGATCGGCTGGGCGCGTTTGCCCTCACTGAGCCGGAGAGAGGATCGGACGCGGCGCACGTACAGACGACAGCTCGGCGTGTCGGCAGCCACTACGTCCTTAATGGTCAAAAACGGTGGATCGGCAACGGGACGATAGCCGACCTGATTATTGTCTGGGCGCGGGACGAAAGCGGACGCTTTGGTGGTTTCGTGCTCGAGGATCCCGGCCAGCTGCCCGGCTTTACCGCGAAAGCAATGGAGGGCAAGATCGCCAAACGGGCAGTGCATCAGGCCGAAATCACTCTTGAAGATGTGTATCTGCCGGCGGCAAACCGGCTCGCCGGATGTAACAGCTTTCGCGACCTGACGGCGGTCCTGGCTAACACTCGGGCGGGCGTCGCATGGGAAGCCGTCGGCCTGGCGGCTGGCTGCTACGAAATCGCGCTGGAATATTCCTGCGAACGCCAACAGTTTGGGAAACCAATCGCTGCCTTTCAGCTGATTCAGGCCAAACTCGTGGAGATGGCGGCCGACGTGGCCCAGGGCCAACTGCTGGTCTGGCGGCTTGCAAAACTGATGGAAGCAGGTTCAGCAACCCCGGGTCAGCTTTCGCTCGCCAAACAGGCTTGCGCGGCCAAGGCACGGCGCGCAGCAGCGTTAGCCCGCGAAATACTGGGCGGAAATGGCATTCTGATTGACAACCACGTGGCGCGTCTGTTCACCGACGTCGAGGCCACTTACACCTATGAGGGGACAAACGAGATTAACCTCCTTATCGCTGGTCGGGAGTTCACGGGTATGGGCGCGTTCGTCTGACTGCATTGACAAGGGGAAAATACTTAAGGGACTGGGTTGAAGAACGCGAAATGATTGCCAGATAGATGTCAAGCACCACCCCCAAGTTGGATTCAGGAAAGAAGCCGCCGGTTGACCAAACGCCCTGCAGGTACTACAATTTCCACAGCACACCCCAACCCACCGGCTTTATAATTATCGTAGATAGCCAAGGAGCAGTCGTATGCTTACCGGCCTGATGATGGACTATCAGCTCACGATTGACCGCATTTTGGAACACGGGAATCGACTCTATCCGTACAAGCAGGTCAAGACCAAACTGCCTGACGGCACGCTCCACGAGTATTCTTACAGTGACCTCAATAGTCGGGTGAAGCGGCTCTGCAATGTGCTCGAAGGACTGGGTGTGCAACCCGGCGACCGAGTCGGCACCTTTGCTTGGAACAACTACCAGCATGTTGAACTCTACTTCGGCGCGCCGGGCGCAGGCGCGGTCGTACACACCCTCCACATTCGCCTCTTTCCGGATCAGTTGGCCTACATCATCAACCATGCCGAGGACAAGGTGATCTTCATCGACGCAACGCTGTTGCCGCTGATGGAAGGCCTGGGCGAGAAGATCGGCGGGGTCGACCATTTCGTGCTCTTCAACGGCCAGGAGGGCGCGGCCCCGGCCAAACTTCCTGGCCGGGTCCATGATTACGAGACCTTGATGGCGGCAGCGGACGATGAGTATGGCTGGCGGGTGGAGGGTGAGAACCAGGCCATGGGGCTCTGTTACACCAGTGGCACGACAGGCCATCCCAAGGGCGCGCTCTACAGTCACCGTTCTATGTATCTGCACACCGTAGGGTCGTGCCAGGCGGCTGCAGTAGGGCTGACTGAGAACGATGTGGTCCTGCCGGTAGTGCCGCAGTTCCACGCCATGGCTTGGGGCCTGCCCTACGCGGCGGTGAACACAGGGGCAAACCTGGTCATGCCCGGTCCACATATGCAACCTGCCGCGCTCGCAGATCTGATCGAGACGGAACGGGTGACCGTCGCCGCCGGCGTGCCGACCATCTGGAACGGGCTCTACCACGACCTCAAGCAGAATCCACGTGACATTTCGTGTATCCGCGCGCTCGTGGTCGGCGGCTCGGCCATGCCCCGCAGCCTGATTGAGGCCTATGAAAAAGAGTTGGGCGTAAACGTCGTTCATGCCTGGGGCATGACCGAAATGTCGCCCCTGGGGACGGTATCGAAGTTGCTCAGCCACCACCACGATCTCCCGCAGGAGCAGAAG
>VYDA01000425.1:17832-21632 GCA_009843665.1 Caldilineaceae bacterium SB0675_bin_29
GTGGGACGTTAAGGCCCGGCAGGGCTACCCGATCTCAGGTGTCGATATGCGTATCGTGGACGAGGCCGGTCAGGAGCTCCCTTGGGATGGTGAGACGTTCGGCGAACTGCAGGTGCGGGGGCCGTGGGTGGCGCAAGCCTACTACAAGCTGGAGGGCGGCGACGACAGCTTTACCGAGGACGGATGGTTTCGTACCGGGGATGTGGTCACGATCTCTGCAGACGGATTCATGTCGATCACCGATCGCACCAAGGATCTGGTGAGAAGCGGCGGTGAATGGATCTCATCCGTGGAACTGGAGAATCTGTTGATGGCCCATCCACAAGTGCTGGAGGCAGCCGTGATCGCTGTGCCCGACCAACGCTGGGGCGAGCGGCCGCTGGCGGTAGTTGTGCCTACCGACGGTGGGACCCAGCCTGGCGCAGAAGAATTAGGCAGTTTCTTGGAACGGCAAGTGGCAAAGTGGTGGTTGCCGGACGGCTACGAGTTTATCGACGAGATTCCCAAGACCGGAACGGGCAAGTTTGACAAGAAAGTTCTTCGCGAGAGATACGCAAAAAACTGAGGCCCACTGACACTTCTCTCCGCCCGGCCACCCCGCCGTTGAGGCACCCCTTGTGGGTGCCCTCGTGGTTGAGGACTTCTACAATTCACCTGTTCCTCAGGTTCTTCCTTCCTCTCAGCACAATAACCTCAGATGGCATCGCCCCAGGCTTGGCGCAGCATCTCGATGCTCTTTGGAACGGCGGTCGCCGCGTCCTCCGCGCCCTCCATCTCTATAGAGCAGTACCCGCGCCAACCGGCGTCGAGAAGGATGCGGAAAATGCGTGCGTAGTCGAGGTCTAGGCTGTACCAGGAGCCGCCGCCTGGATAGGTCTTGGCATGGGCCAGTCTCACGTAAGGAGCGATGCGCTCCATAGCCCCGTACATCTCTTCTTCGAAAAGAAAGTTGCCCATATCGAGGATGGCCTGCAGCCAGGGCGAGTCGATCGTCTCGATGATGCGCGCCATGTCGTTGGCGAAAGTGGTCAGGCCCCAGTGGTTTTCGAGCAGCAGAAGCACGCCCCGCCTCTCAGCGTGCGGCAAGCAGCGTTCGATGGCGTCGGTCACCCAGCCGAAGCCGTCATCCATCGTGAAGCCTTCCCACGGCTCAACCCACCCCTTCGCCTCGATCAGATCGTCGAAGCTGCCCCGTTTGCGGAAACCGCCCGAGTTCACTCGGATAGACGGTATGCCCATTTCGTGGGCGAGATCGATGCAGTGGAGAGTGTGGTCGATGTGCTGCTGGCGCACGTCCGAGTCGTCGTGAACAAAGTCCTGGTGGATCGAGAGGTTGTAAAGGTCCAGGCCGAGAGTGAAGGCATGTCGCTTGAGCTTCTGCAGATATGCGTTCTCCTCCGATTCCATCTGGCGGTGCAGTATCTCCACCCCTGACAGGCCAAGCTCGGCTGCGGCGTCGAGCACCGACTCGATCGGCGTTTTCTCCGGCGTGAAGTGCCAGTAGGAGTAGGTCGACGTGCCCAGACGGAGGGCGCTGTTTCCAGGATTCATGAGTGTTGCTCCCATAAGAGTCTTCTGCTTACTTTCCCAGTTGAGCGTTTTGAGCTTAGGCGTCGGTGACACAGCCCTCGGAGGCGCTGGAAACGGTCCTGATGTACTTCCAAAGCACGCCGCTTTTGGCCTTGTATTCCGGCGGGCTCCAGGCGACGCGACGGCTGTCAAGCTCCTCTTCTGAGACCTCAAGCGCCAGCGTATTGTTTTCGGCGTCAATGGTAATCGTATCGCCGTTCTGCGCAAGCGCGAGCAGGCCGCCCTCCTGCGCCTCTGGCGTGATGTGCCCCACGACGAAACCGTGGCTGCCTCCGGAAAAGCGGCCGTCAGTAATCAGGGCGACATCGCTGCCCAGCCCCTTTCCCATGATGGCGCCGGTAATGCTGAGCATCTCACGCATTCCCGGCCCTCCCTTGGGGCCCTCGTAGCGGATGACGACGACGTTTCCAGGCAAGACCTCGTCGCTCTCGATGCCGGCTAGGCAGTCTTCCTCCGAGTCGTAACAAACGGCGGGGCCTCTGAACCGCACGCCCTCTTTGCCGGTTATTTTGGCGACGGCGCCGGTCTCGGCCAGGTTACCATAGAGGATCTGCAAATGCCCGGTCTCCTTGATGGGCTTGTCAACAGGCATGATGATCTTCTGGCCGTCTGTCAGGTCGGGAACGGTTTCCAGGTTTTCCGCCAGCGTTTTGCCGGTGACTGTCATGCAATCCCCATGAAGAAAGCCTTCCCGTAGCAGCATCTTCTGCACTGCGGGAACGCCGCCGACCTCATAGAGGTCTTCCATGACGTACTCCCCGCTTGGCTTCAGATCGGCCAGGAGGGGCGTACGGTCAGAAATCTCCTGAAAGTCGTCAATGGTCAGGTCGGCGTTGGTCGACTTCGCGATCGCCATCAAATGTAACACGGCGTTGGTGGAGCCGCCGAGGATCACCGTAAGCGTGATGGCATTCTCGAAGGCCTCGCGCGTAAGAATGTCGAGCGGTTTGAGGTCCATCTCGAGCAGATTGTGTATGGCGGCGCCTGCTTCGAGGCACTCCTGCTTTTTGCCCTCGCTGGTAGCGGGATAGGAGGAGCTGAAGGGCAGGCTCATGCCCAACGATTCGATGGCGGATGCCATGGTGTTCGCCGTGTACATCCCCCCGCACGCGCCCTCACCAGGGCATGCATTGCGCAGGACCTCCCGCATCTGCTCCTCGTTGATGTCCGCCGCCAGGTACTGTCCGTAGGCCTCGAATGCGGAGATGATATCGAGCTTCTGCACGCTGCCGTTGCCTGGCTGCTGCAAGAGGCCGGGGCTGATCGTCCCGCCGTAAACCATGAGGCTTGGCCGGTTGACGCGCGCCATGGCCATCAGTACACCGGGCATGTTCTTGTCGCAACCCGGCAGTGAAATATTGGCGTCGTACCACTGGGCCCGCATGACGGCTTCGATCGAGTCAGCGATGATGTCGCGGCTCAGGAGAGAAAACTTCATCCCGGCCGTGCCCATGGACATCCCGTCGCTGACGCCAATGGTGTGGAATATCAGGCCCACCGCCCCGGCCTCCTGCACGCCCTGCTTGACCCGCCGCGAGAGAGCGTTCAGGTGCATATTGCACGTGTTGCCCTCCCACCCCATTGAGGCGATGCCGACCTGGGGCTTGTGCATGTCTTCGTCGGTCAGCCCGACCCCGTAAAGCATCGCCTGAGAGCCGACCTGCGAGATTGTCTGGGTGAGCACACTACTGTACTTGTTGAGTTTACGGCTGGTAGTGACTGACATTGGACTCTCTTTCTTGTTCTAAGGATGGCCGGCCCGCGTCAACCGCGTGACCCCACCAGACTATCCGGCGCTGGAGAGTTCCGCGCTCCGTCCTTCTTCAGAAAACGTCTGCGACCTACCCACGATGCTGTCGCCTGACGCCGGCCGCATGTTATCGATATCAGCACCACGCGCTGGCAACCCGCTCTCGACGTTTGGATCATATGTGATGAGAAAGTATTCGACGGCGTCGGAGATCGCGGTCCAACTGGCCTCAATAATATTGGTACTCGCCCCGACAGTCGTCCAGTTGTGCACGCCGTCTGAACTGGTGATCAGCACCCGCACAGATGCCCCCGTGCCCTGGTCGCTGTTGATGATTCGCACTTTGTAGTCGAGAAGATGCATTCGGTCCAAGTGAGGGAAGTGCCCCTGTATCGCCTTGCGCAGCGCCAGCATCAGGGCGTTTACCGGCCCATTGCCCTCGGCTACTTCGTGGTAGATT
>VYDA01000214.1:0-1934 GCA_009843665.1 Caldilineaceae bacterium SB0675_bin_29
TCCTTAGGATTAGCTGAAGCCCCGACAGGTGAACTTCACAGGTAGTCAGAATCGAATTCACAGAGGAGATGCCCAACAATGACACAGAGAGAGGCCCTGTCCAGACGAACTTTTCTCAAGTTAAGTGGGACGATTACCGGCACGGCTGTATTGGCAGCTTGCGCGCCCGTTGCCGCACCCGCAGACGACGGCGGAATGGGCGGAGGAGCGATGGCGGAGCCGGTTACGATCCGATACGGTCGTCATGATCCGGCCGCGGGCGTTGCGACAACGTTAGAATCATTTCATGAAGAGCATCCCAACATCGTGGTCAGCGTTGAGCAGATCGGCGAATTTCATGCCAAGATTCCGGCGCTGGCAGCAGCCGGCACACTGCCCGACGTCGTTCGCAGCTGGGAGGCGATGGCGCTCGACATGGGGCGAAACAATCAGTTTATCGACGTTCAGCCATATGTCGATGGCGAACCCGGTTTCGATGCCGAAGACTTTTATGAGAACTGGTGGAACTATCCAGTCGTGGAAGGAAAGCGCTACGGTGTTCCCGACGCGGCTGCGCCCCACGTGACATTCTACAATGCGGATCTATTCGACGAAGCGGGTGTCGAATATCCGAACAAGGACAGCTTTACCTGGACGGACTTTGAAGAGAAGGCCCGGGCAATCAGTGATCCCGACAATAAGATCTGGGGCTCGGAGACGATTCCGGTTGGCTGGCACATGTACAGTGTCAAGCAAACCTGGCAGAATGACGGCAGCTTTTACAGTGAGGATTTTCTAGAGAGCAGGCTTGACAAAGAGGAGACGATTCAGGCGATTCAGTTCTGGGCGGACATGCTGCTTGACGGAAACGTGATGCCCTCACCGTCGCAGATTATTGGCATCGGCGGCGCCGGGGCGGCGGCAGAGCTTCTGGCGGCAGGAAAGATTGGGATGCAGCGGATGGGGTCCTGGATTACTGGAAGTCTTGTTGACGCCGGCTTCCGCTTTAACGTAGTCGCGGAACCAAGCCAGGCCCGCCGCGATACTATCACGCACGGTGCGTTCAACAACATTGCCACAACTTCCGATCATAAGGATTTGGCCTGGACCTGGCTCAACTACAATACCAGCACCCAGGGCATCTACAACTACGCTTCGAACGCGAACTTCCCCGGCACGCGCCGCTCTTCCAACGAGATCGAACCCTTCCCATGGGTCGCGGAGGTAGATTTCGAAGTGGACTGGGACGTGATACCCGACGCGTTGACCTATGGTCACATTTTGCCTGGACCGGCCAATGAGGGTGAGGCATTGAAGCTGATCGGCGACGCGCTGGAAAGAATTTACTCGGGTGATGCAAAAGCCGCTGACATCTTCCCCGAGATTTCGCCAAAGGTGACGGCTGTAATCTCGGACATCTAAGCCGAGTCTCCAAAATCGAAGAAACCGCGAAGGTCCACGGAGGCCGAGTCAAATCGCAGAGGCCCCGTGGTCTTCGCGGCCTAAGAGGTCGCTCCGAGACCGAACTGTCATGAAGGCGGGCGGATAGCGATCCTTTCCCAAATGAGTCAATGGGGCAGATACACGTGGCAACGACTGTCATAACACCCCACGGTAGCTTTTGGAATAGCAGGCGTTTTCGCGATGCCATGGTTGCGTACGCCTTTATTTTGCCGTGGGTAATTGGCTTCATCCTGTTCGTTGGCGGCCCCATCGTGGCATCTCTTGTACTGAGTTTCTTCCGCTGGAAGGTGATCGCGCCGCCCAGGTTTTACGGGCTGACCCATTACATCAACATGGTCACCACGGATGAACTGTTCCGCACTTCAATTTGGGTGACTTTCAAGTTTGTGCTTATTTCGGTTCCTATCGGCCAGATACTGGCGCTTGTTCTAGCGTTGCTGCTCAACCAGCGGATATGGTTTCTGGGCTACTGGCGCTCGGCATTCTATTTG
>VYDA01000214.1:1944-2848 GCA_009843665.1 Caldilineaceae bacterium SB0675_bin_29
TTCTATTTGCCTGCCGTAGTCAGCGGGGTAGCCGGTTCAGTTATCTGGGTGTGGATGTATCACGTTGAACTGGGAATCGTAAACAATGGCCTGGCGTTGATGGGAATTGAGGGGCGAAACTGGCTCTTCGACAAGGAGTTGGTCCTGGGTTCGTTGATCGTCAAGAGTCTCTGGAACATTGGCATCCCGATGGTTATCTATCTGGCAGCGCTGCAAGGGATGCCGCAGCAACTGTATGAAGCGGCAGACATAGACGGCGCCGGGGAAGGCTCTAAGTTTCTCTCGATCACGCTGCCGATGTTGTCGCCGGCCATCTTTTTCAACGTAGTCATGGGGATCATCGCTGCGGTGCAGACCTTTGCAGAACCGTATGTGATGACGGGAGGCGGACCGGACAATGCAACACTGTTTCTGGGCCTCCACCTTTATCAAAACGCCTTCCATTACCTAAAGATGGGCTACGCCTCCGCCATGGCATGGATAATGTTCCTGCTTATCTTTGGGCTGACGGTCTTCCAGTTCGGCCTTGCGGGCCGCTGGGTGTATTACGAGGGCGGCGCGCGCTAGCCCTCCGGGAGTTACGAGAGTGGTTGTTGGAAACGAAACTGTTGCGACAGCCGAACGGCTGCAGAGCGGGGACTACACGCGTCCCAGTAGAATGCGCACCATTCTGCTTGGCAACCGGTTTCAGACCGGCCTCGTGCGGCTGATTGTCATCTACGCGCTCCTGATTTTTTCGGCTTTTCTCTTTCTTCTGCCGTTCTATTGGATGGTGAATACAGCGCTTAAGCCACCCAATCAGGTCTTTACCTTGCCGCCCACGTGGATACCAAAGCCGGTGATGTGGTCGAATTTCCTGACCGCCTTCACGATCCAATACGAGACTGACCCACCTGTTTACAAC
>VYDA01000369.1 GCA_009843665.1 Caldilineaceae bacterium SB0675_bin_29
GTCGAATATGCGTCTAAGTTCTTCAGCGATGTAGTCCCAATTCACAATGAACACGGACATGTTCTGGCGCCAGCCGGGCCTCATCGCATCTGGTGGTCCCAATACCAGTCCCTTTATGTCGGACTCGCCAAGCGAAAGGCCAAAGCGGGCGAACTTCACCGTGTCCCACTTGCCGATGTCGGTGTCAACCGAATAACGAAGGGCGTCATACAGCGCAAAGGCACGTGGCAGCAAGTTCTGGTCAACAAGCTGTTTTCTCAGCGCCCACACGACCCGCTGTTGCCGCCGCGCACGTTCCAAGTCTCCGCCGCCCGACCGCCGGCTGCGCACATAGCTGAGAGCCTGCTCGCCACTCAAAAGGTGCTCGCCCGGCGGCAAGTTCAAGAATATGCCTTCCTCAGGATAGACCTCATAGAGGTAGCAGTCTACATGGATTCTGAGCCCGCCCAGGGCATCGATCAGGTTTTCGAAGCCTTCAAAGCGAAAACGAATGTAGTTGTGGATCTCGATATCGAGCCGGTCTTCCAGAATGCCGATAAGCAACCTGGGTCCGCCGCCTCCCGGCGCGTCCATTTCTCCCAAGTAGTCGATCACGTTGATACGATTGGAGAGATGCCCGGGGATCGGGTCGATGTACATATCTCGAGGAAATGAGACGATGGCCGCTTCGCCGAGATCGGGGTTCATCATCAGCAGAATGATTACGTCTGTTCGCCAGTTGGGCTGATTCGGGCGCTGATCGCTGCCCAATATCAACACGTTGGTGGTGCTGGCCAGATCTGCTACTTCCGGGGACGGTTGCGGCGTAGGGGTGGCCGTTGGGGTAGCAGTAGGGACGGCGGTCGGGGTCAGCGTGGCAGTAGGAGGATCCTCCCTGGACGATTGCAGACCTTGTTGTTGCGGGGTGGAAGCGGATTTCTCCGGCTGGCCGGCATTGCCGGCGGCCGGGGGCCCGTCCGAAAGCGCCTCACGGGAATGGGAGATCTCGGTCTGTTCAGCGTCTACAGGATCACTGTCGCTATTGACAATGAAGAAGCTGAGCAAAATGGCGCTGCCAAGAATCAGCAGCAGGTATGGTCGCACAAAAGCCGGCAGAGTACGACGGACAGTGGTTCGTGTCCGCTTCAGAGGAGCTGGAAGGTTACGCCGCAGTCTCATGGATGGATAGTTGGTCAAACAGACGGGAGGGACTGCATGCGCCTCGCCCTAAACCTTTTGACATTTTCAAGGGCAGAGAACCGGCAAGGAGTGAGAATTTGGAAATCAGACCAGTTCTGTCTCCCCCCTTCTCGTTCTACCATAGGGGGACAGCCGAAATTCTATACTTCCAGGTCAAGTAGCAGCCGACGAAGTATGTCCATGGCCCGATTTCCTACCCAGGCGTTAGTCAGGCGGTCCGCACCACCGAAAGGAAAACGAGCAACTTCGGTTCGGTCAGGCCCGGCGCAGCCAATCCACGTTTCGCCGCCCTGATTAGAATGAAACGTCTCGTCGGGCCGGCCGCTTGTTATCACGGCCAAACCGTGGGACACGTTGCACTCCTTGCGCAGGTGCAGAGCGAGATCCCGGGCGATATCGCTCGCAGGCGGTCTGTCAAGTAGCTGCCGGAAAGGGGGTCTATCAAGATCGGCTTCCAAGATGCGTACGGAAGTATCAGGAGTGAATCCACTTTTCATCCGTTCCGCGATTGCCCCGCCTGAGACAGTTTCCAACATGGCAACGCTTGCGTCAGCCTCGTGCAACAGGTGCGCCAGGACCGATTCAACGGTCTCTTCCGGCGTTGTACTGTAAATGTAGCTGCCGATAACGGCTCGCACTCTCTCTTCCATCTGGTCGAGAAGAGCTTCGGCTTCGTCGGCGCTTGCGGCTCTGGCGGCGATGCGAACGTCGGCTTGACCGAGATGTGCGGCCAGCCCCATAGTCGGGTTGTCACTATCCATCAGGTGGCCCAACTCGGCATCGAGGCTACTTTCTCCTATGCCTACGGTTCGCAGGATTCGCCGGCGAATTACACCAATCCCGCCCGTCAACTCCTGCAGAAAGGGAAGCACCAGATCGTTCATCATCCGCTTCATTTCACGGGGTACGCCCGGCATGGCGATTACTTTCGCCCCTATTCCGTGCCGGCGGTCAAAGGTGATGAATCCCGGGGCCGTACCTACCGGATTCTCCAACACGGTGGCCGCTTCAGGGATCTGAGCCTGACGTAAATTGTTGTCGCTCATGCGCTGGTAGCCCCAGCGTGCAAATCGTTCCCTCAGCTTCTCTTCGATGTCGGGATGACGTTGCAGGGGACACCCCGAGGCATTGGCGATAGCGTCGCGTGTAATGTCATCAGCGGTCGGACCGAGGCCGCCTGTCACAAGAACCACGTCGCTGCGGGCCAAAGCCATTTCCAGCACGCCGCGCAGGCGGGGCTCGTTGTCGCCGACAGTGGTCTTGTAGTAGAGATTTACGCCAATCTCCCTCAGCTGCTGGGCGATCCAGGCGGCGTTGGTGTCAACGATGTCACCAAGAAGAATCTCTGTCCCGGAAGTTACCAGTTCACACGAAACGCTCTTGGAGTCAGTCATTTTCGCCTTCTGCACTTGATTCAATCCGATCAGAACCGATTCTCAAGTCCGATCTCCGGATTTGATGAACCGCTCTCTCCGTCAGAGCATAAGAGCGGCCTGTCCTCGAATGCTCCTCACGCGGCTTGCCAGGGCAGAATTTCCCTCACGACTAAAGCGTTCTTCAAGCCCTTTCAAGGCTTCTACGAACTCTTGCGAGAGGTCGGAGCGATGGTCCTGAAGCAGGCGGCGCATCGTGCCCTCGTCGGGTGCGGACAATAGG
>VYDA01000061.1 GCA_009843665.1 Caldilineaceae bacterium SB0675_bin_29
GACGGGATCATCCAGTCAGATCTGCGGATGAAGTGAAGGAAGCACCGCGCTATCATTGAGAGTGTACGACTTACAAACTGTTGACGGCGCTTCGCCTCCCGGAAGAAGGATTCTAAAGGAGAAGAAATATGACTACAGAGTTTAGGGCAATGGCTGATGCAATGGCGGCCGTAGTCGAATCTGCTGGGCAGAGTGTGGTTCAGGTAATCGGCCGCCGCCGGATTCCCGCAAGTGGAATCGTCTGGTCCGCTGAAGGTGTTATCGTTACTGCTAACCACGTTGTCAGGAATGAAGATGTGAAAGTCGCCCTGCCCGGCGGCGACCGACTGGATGCGACCCTGATTGGACGCGATCCTTCGATTGATCTGGCGGTGTTACGCATCGACCGCGACGGCCTTGCAGCCTCCCCATGGTCACCCGAAGAAGAGTTGCGCGTAGGCGCCATGGTGTTCGCCCTCGGCCGGCCGGGTTCAACTATCCAGGCTTCCCTGGGCATTCTCAGCGCCCTGGGTGAGGACTGGCGCCTACACGGAGGAGCTCGGATCAGCCATTACGTGCGCGCCGACCTGGTTATGTACCCGGGCTTTTCCGGCGGCCCCATTGTCGACGCAGCCGGGCGCGTCGTCGGCATGTCAACCTCCGCGCTGAGTCGGGATGGCGGCATTGCTCTGACCCGAACCACCGTCGAGCCAGCGGTGGAAGCCATACTGAAACATGGCGCAGTCCGTAGAGGTTACTTGGGCGTGGGCGTGCAGACCGTTCAATTGCCCCATGCCCTGCGAAGTGAACTGGGTCAGGAGACGGGAGTACTTTTCAACTCCGTTACGCCTGATAGCCCTGCGGAACGGGGAGGCCTGGTCGTGGGTGATATTCTCGTCAACCTCGAAGATGAAAAAATCCTCACGCCTGAGGATTTGGCAGCTGCTCTGCGAATCGACTGGACAGGCAAAGAGACGACTCTGCACATCATTCGAGGCGGCGCGCCGCACAAAGTATCGGTCGAGATTGAGGTAAGGGAGGAGCGGAACCAGTAATGGAGGACGTTTGCCCTGCAGCAACTAGCCCTTTCTCGCTGCTGTGCCGCGGTTAGGGCTGGCGATTCCGCAGCTCTCGCGATTGCTGGCGGAGAGACCTACGCGTTTCTTAGACCGACCGGAGCCTGCAAGACGCCAGCAGCTAATGAGCTGGCGTCTGTTCTACTATCTGCCAGCGGATCCGGCAGGCAGTCGACCATGACGTTCTCTCAGAGCCAAATCGCCGTCAGATCAAGGATCATTGCCGTGCTCTGAATAGCGATTCTTGGCGACGATCATACAGGCGATGACCAGGACGTACCCGCTCTGGGTGCTGGCGGGATTCATTCGGCTCGGCGCAGCAATTGTAGAAGCGCGACCTCGCCCTGAGAAAGAGATTGCCGCTGAACTGCCGCTAGTGTCCTGAACGCCGCGCCCAGCTCATAGCCGTCATCTTCCATCGCTTCCGGGATATGCCTGCCGGCCTCCGCTCTGTAGACCAGTTGAAGAAAGTCTGGGTAGGGGTATCCGTAATCCGCCGGCCTTGGTGAGTGGATATGAAAATGGAACAATCCAATGAGGACAGGTACACCTCGAACGCTCCACCCCGTCTCCTCCAACAACTCCCTCTCCAACGCCTCCAGCAACCCTTCGCCTTCATGCACTCGGCCACCGGGTAGGATATGCTCGCCTTCCGGATCCCGAACGACCAGGATCTGCGAGCCTCGCGTTAGCAGTGCCCTCACGGAAGTCACTAAACCCGAAGGGGGTGAGTCCGAGGGCGCTAGAGAAAAAGTAGCCCGCGTCTGCAGGAGCTCAATGCCGCCTCCCCCCCAATCCTGCCGTTCTTCAACAAGAGGAGTCCTCCCGAACAGGAAGTCTTTCAGGCTCTTGTCCATTCTCACTGTGCTGGCGGGTATCAATTTGGGGGTCTCAGACGGAAACCGGAAGGCCAGCCATATGCCGGAAAACTGCACACGTCAGGCGGGCATCGTCTACTGCCCGGTGCTTGTTCGGCAATGCTATGCCGCACTGACGGCCCGCCTTTTGAAGACTCTGCCATCTTGCGTTTTTTACGCCCATACGCTCACCATAGAACCGTGCGTACAACTTCATCACGCAGATAGCGCTCCCGCCAAACGCCTCCCAGGGCAAGCTATGCTGCCTGTGCGACTGCCGCAACATACGCAGGTCAAAGTCAGCGTTAAAGATGCCAACCCGCCGGCCTCGAAACAGCAACTGGACGTCGGGCCATATCTCTGCCCAGGTAGGAGCCCCCCTGACCATCTCGTTTGAGATGCCATGTACGGTAACTGCGTCTGCAGGAATGCGCCTTCGTGGCCGCACAAGACTTTCCAGAACCGTCTTGCCCTCCGCGTCAACGACACCGACTTCAACTATCTCTGCGGCATTGCTTAGACCGGTTGTTTCGGTGTCGAAAAAAAGGGGTCCGTCTTGAAATATGGTAAGGGCCTGTTCTGCGGCTGTGTTGCGCATCGGGTTTCCTGTCTGCATTGTGAGAGGGGAAAAGTCTGGGACGGGAGAGGTCTGGCGATTAGCAAAGCCACACTTTCCCATCGCAACCTTGGCGAAGGGGCATCTTCAACGAGCCTTTCGCCAAGGGCATCAGTTGCCTTTTGTAGAACTGTGGTGACTGCTAAGTCCATGCCAAAAGGCGCTCATGACTCAGCATGGCGAAAGACGTTTCTCTTTCCCTATCAACCCTATCGCCCTTCAATGGTTGTTTTCACTGACCACTGACTACTGACCACTGCAGTTGGGCGGTCGGGCCTATTCGGCCCTCCCTTGTGCGGGGGC
>VYDA01000172.1 GCA_009843665.1 Caldilineaceae bacterium SB0675_bin_29
GTCTATCGCGGCAGCCGGATGCCCCACCTGAAAGACCGTTTTCTCTTCGCCGACTTCTGCCGCGGCGACATCTGGAGCCTCAGTAAGTCGGAATTGACCGGCAGCACCGGCCCCGATCAGGCCGGCCGCGACGCTTGGCAGAGCGATTTAGTCCTCAAAGCTACTGTCCCGGTCAGCAGCGTCGGAGAGGATGAAGAGGGCAACTTATACGTGACTGGCTACCCCAATGGCGTAGTCTACATGATCACGGCAGAGTAGTCAGATGAATCTCCGGTTTCCCTTCGGTTGGCCGAGACCTCGGCCGTCTCTTGAGATGCACAGCCTTGGAACCGATCTGCCCGCGTTTTCCAAGCCGGTCCTCAGAAAGCACGATCAATGAAATACGCCATCTTGCTGTCCGCCCTGCTCCTGAGTCTTCCTGTCCTTTCCGCCTGCGAGCTGCATCCTGTGCCCTAACTGTCTTCACCGGCCCCCCGGACAGCGAAAACCGAAAGTGCCTCGACCAACCCACCCGTCACCCCCCATGCCGAACCCGTGCAAACAGAAACGCCTCCCCCACGGAGTCGAAATGTTGCGCTCACCGGAGAGGGGCGCTCTTCCGAAGGAGAAGAAACCGCGCACTTGGCCTTCGACGACGACACGGACACCATCTGGAACGCACAGAACTTCGCCGCCCAATGGATCGCCGTCAAACTCGACAGTCTCTACCTTGTCGACAGAATTGAGCTTGTTGTCGCCCAGGCCCCCGCGGGCCCTACGTCCCACGTCCTCTGGCTCGGCAGTGGTTCGGGCGTGCGAACGTTGCACAAGAGACTTTCCAATATCCACACAGAAGACGGGCAGACACTCACCATTGAACTTAGTCCGCCGCAACTGGTTGATGACCTTCTTGTCCATACCCTCGAAAGCCCCAGTTGGGTCGCCTGGCGTGAAGTGAGAGTGTTTGGCACACCGGCGGCTGACGCCGTAGTCAGCACCGGGACACCTCAGCTCAAACGGGAACTGATTGTCGGGAACTTGGAACTGCCGGTGCAGGTCACGCACGCCGGCGACGGCAGCGGACGCCTCTTCGTTGTGGAGCAAAGGGGCCGCATACGCATCTTCAAAGACGGAGAGGAAAACAACCAGTTCTTTATCGATATCTCGGGCCAGGTCACCTGCTGTGGGGAGAGGGGGCTTATGAATGTAGCCTTCTCGCCAGACTTCGCATCAAACCAGCAGTTTTATCTGAGTTATACAAGCCTCGATGGTGACCTTGTCGTCAGCCGCTTTACCGCCGCCCTCGACCTCGAATCTGCAGACCCCGCCAGCGAGGAAGTGCTCCTGAGCATCGGCCAGCCTCACCACGCTCACAATGGCGGCCGCATGACCTTTGGCCCGCTTGACGGATACCTCTACGTCGGTGTCGGCGACGGTGGCAGTGAAGATCTCCCTCCCCATGAGAGTCAATACCCGGACCGGCTGCTCGGCAAAATCCTGAGAATCGACGTGGAATCATCGCAACTCTTCTACGCCATCCCAGCCAGTAACCCGTTCGTCAATGTAGAAGGCTATCGTCCGGAAATCTGGGCGTTAGGTCTGCGAAACCCGTGGGGATTTGCATTCGACCCGGTAACAGGTGACCTTTTCATCCCCGATACAGGTCACAGTAGACGGGAGGATGTGAACTTCGCGCCCTTATCCACCCAAGGGGGCCACAACTACGGTTGGCCGACCATTGAAGGCACGCGATGCCTGAAAATCTCCGGCCTGCCCGTTCCCTGCCACCAGGCTGCCGTCTTTACGCTGCCTGTTGCCGAGTACGAACGCGCCAGCGGGTGCGCCGTAGTTGGCGGCGCCGTATATCGCGGCGACGACCTTCCCCACCTGAATGGCCGCTTCCTATTCTCCGACTTCTGCCGCGGAGACATCTGGAGCCTGCACAGGCCTGCCCCTGATGAAAATCCAAGTCTGGATGGAGTCACCAACGAAGGGTGGCTTGCCGAACTGGTCTTCAAAGCCGCCAACATTGTCAGCAGTATCGGAACCGACGAAGACGGTAGCCTGTACTTTGTCGTCTACCAGCCCGGCGCAATCTACAAAATCTCAAGTAGATGAAATCACTGGCGACTCTTTGTTTCCCACTGTGGGCCGTGCTCGCAGGAGACTCAAGCCGCTTGTCGCAGAAACACAACCCTGGACGAATGGCATTGTCTCCGACGCGGTCTGCGAGAATTAAGCGCTTGTCAGGCCGGGCCGCGCCGTAGAGGCGCCAGCCTGCCGCTGACATAGCCGTGCCGTAAGAAACGAGCCAAAACGATGAACGGAGGAACTCCTATGACCCAGGAGAATCGCCCCAACATTCTCTGGTTCTGCTCAGACCAGCAGAGGTTCGACACCATCCACGCCCTCGGCAATCCCCACATCAACACGCCCAACCTCGATCGCCTCGTCGCCGAGGGCGTCGCCTTTACCCACGCCTTCTGCCAGAGCCCCATCTGTACGCCGAGCCGCGCCAGCTTCCTCACCGGCCGCTATCCCGGCAACGTCCGCGGCTGCATGAACGGCAACGAAGAGTGGGGCGAAGGCGCCCCTCTCGTCACCGCCCTCCTCGCCGAGAGCGGCTACGACTGCGGCCTCAGCGGCAAATTCCACCTCGCCGGCGCCCACGGCCGCGAAGAACCCCGCCCAAAGGATGACGGATACCGCGTCTTCCACTGGAGCCATGACCCGCAGGACCGCTACCCTTCCGGCCATGCCTACGCAGACTGGCTCGCCGGCCAGGGATACTCTCTTCGAGACCTGAGAGAGGACCCGGCCTCGATCCCTCCGGATCTGCACCAGAC
>VYDA01000028.1 GCA_009843665.1 Caldilineaceae bacterium SB0675_bin_29
GCGTTCTGCGGCTGCCACAACCCGCGCACCACCTGCGTCCAGGTGAAGCGCGTACCGGACGGCGCGAGCCGCAGATGCGCGTCAAAGTCCAGAAAGCGCGGCAGCGCCTTATGATGCTTGACCGACTCTGCCAGGTCATGGCTGGCATTCGCGGGGACACCGACCCATTCGCCTGGCTGAATCCCCGCCGCCTGATGCAGTAAACGGCGAGCGCGGTAGGCATCGCGCACTAGCACGACCCACGCGCCGCCCAGGCGTTCCGACCATGTCGCTTCTGCAGTTTCAAGCGTCACTCCGGCATGTAAAGCGGCGTTCGCAGGTAGGGTCAGCCGCTCATCCAGCGGGGGGTGCGCGGCATAATCTGCGCCACGAACCGGTAACCCACCGAGCGCCTCCACCGGGCAGAAGCCCCCTAACCATAACGATCCCCAATCAACGGGCAATTTCAACATCTTTGTCCTCTTTATTTTCTCTATATCTATTGGTACATGTGCTCTTCATGGACGTAGATGATTACCTGCAAATCAAGAAACCAGCATACCCTAACCAGGGATAAGGCCCTCACAACCTTCGGCCAGACACAGCCCCTGAGACTGTTCTGGTTGGGGCGCAAGGCGGTCTCCCACGACGGCTCCGGACGAGCGCGTTTCGAGAAGAGGATGTTCAGACGGGGGCTCTGCGCCTGAATGCGACTGCCAGTGCGAATATCGCGCTTGCTACCAGGGTCATGGCGGGACCGGCGGGCAGGTTAAAGTGGTAGGAGATGTAGAGGCCGGTCACGGCGGCCGTGGTCCCAATTGCCGCGGCCGCTATCATCATCGAGACAAAACGTCTGACCAACAGGTAGGCCGTGGCAGCAGGTGTGACCAGCATCGCCATGACCAGAATGACACCGGCCGCCTGGATTCCGATCACGATAACAAGGGCAAGCATGACCAGGAACACGTAGTCGACGATGTTGGTACGCCTACCGAGAACCTGGGCCCCCACGGGATCGAAGCTGGCGAACAACAGCCAGTGGTGCAGAGCGAACAGCCCCAGGATGACCGCCACGGTTATCCCAAGGGACACATAGATGCTGGTCGGAGATATGCCCAGGAGCTGCCCAAGGAGCAGGTCTTCCATGTCGACCCGAATCGTGGTTGAAGTCGACAGCATCACCAGTCCGAGGGCAAACATGGCCGCAAAGAGGATGCCGATGGAGGTATCGGTGCTGAGGCCTGCGCGCCGGCTCACAATCCTGACGAGCACGGCAACGGCGACGCCTGTAGGGACGGCGGCGATGGCCGGGTTGATGCCAGCGATGAACCCAAGCACCATCCCCGGCAGCACGGCGTGGGCGAGAGCGTCGCCCATGAAGGCGAGGTTCCTGGTGACGACGTAGGCGCCAACCAGGGGACACATTACGCCAACAAGCACCGAACCGATCAGGGCCCTCAGCATGAAGCCGTACTCAAGCGGGGCGACAAAGAACTCAATCACGTCCTCTTGCTACCGTTCCCCGTCATTCGTGAGGCGCACACCGTGGGCGCCGTACAGCTGCTCCATGACCTCGGACGTAAACACCTCGTCGGGCGGGCCGCAGGCGCAGACGCGGCGGTTCAGACACAGTACCTGGTCGAAGCGTCCGGCCAGGTTGGTCAGGTCGTGGGTCGCCAGCAGGACAATGCGTCCTTCATTGCGCACCGTCTGGAGGACCTCGACGAGGCCCTCCTGGGCGCCGGCGTCAACGCCGCTGAAGGCCTCATCCAGGAGAAGCACACTCGCCTCCTGGGTGAGCGCCCTGGCCACGAATACCCTCTGCCTCTGCCCTCCCGAAAGCTCGGTCATCAGAGCGGAGCGATGGTCCGACAGACCCACGCGGCACAGGCAGTCGTCGACAAGCTCGCGATCTCTCTTGCCGGGACGCCGGCACCATCCCAGTCTGCAGCAGCGGCCCATCATGACAACGTCCATAGCGGTCACGGGGAACCGCCAGTTGACGCTCTCTCGCTGAGGCACGTATGCCAGCGCTCCACTTCCCTTGTCCACACGGTGAAGGGTCACCTTCCCCCGGCGAACCGGGAGGAGCCCGGCAATCGCATTGAACAGCGTGCTCTTGCCGGCTCCGTTCGGTCCTACAACGCCCATCAGGGTCCCCGCGCCTACGTCGAAGCTGACGTCACTCAGGGCCTTGTGCCCATCGAACTCGACGGTCACGTCCTGAAGCGACATTCTGGCGGCGTGCGGGTACGGAGTGGTGTTCATTTCAATGCCTCAACGATGCGTTCCACGTTTGTACGTACCATGCCAAGGTAGGTGTCGGCGCCGCTGCCCTCGGGCCCAAGGGAACCGGAAAAGAGCCGGAACAGCTGCGCGCCGGTCTCGGTTGCTATGGTTTGCGCCAGCCTCTCGCTGACCGTCGTCTCGCCAAACAGTGCCGGCAAGTCGTGTTCCCGTACCACGTCGACCAGTTCTGCAATGTGCTCCGCGGAGGGCTCCACGTGCGTCGCGAGTGACGGTATGACCAGGCCAACTATCTCGAAGCCATACAACTCTGCGAAGTAGGAGAAGGCGTCGTGTGATGTGACAAGCAGTCTGCGCTCCGGCGCCACCGTGCTGACCTGCTCCTGGGTCCAGGCGTGAAGCTCGTCGAGCTTCTCCCCGTACTCAGCGGCGTTCCGAAGGTAGGTCTCCGCGCCTTCAGGGTCGATAGCCGAAAGCCGGGCGGCCACTTCGTTGACAGCGACCTTCACCCGGATCGGATCAAACCAGAAGTGGGGATCCAGAGGGCCGTGGTGGTGCCCTTCATGGCCGTGCTCGTCCTCATCATGCTCGTCGTG
>VYDA01000515.1 GCA_009843665.1 Caldilineaceae bacterium SB0675_bin_29
CGATCGACGATGCGGCCGTTCCAGGTCGTGAGGTCGGGGAGGACGAGGGGGCCGGTGCAGATCTGGAAGGCCGCGTCTGCGAGGTTGACGTTGATGAGGTTGACGGGGAATTCGACGGTGACGTGCAGGCCGGTCTGATCGTCGCGGTAAGTGCAGCGGGCGTTGAGCAGGGCGTTGGCGAGTGTGGCGTCGACCAGGGGCTCGCTGTCGTTCAGCTCAATTGGGTGGGGAAACTGCTTGAGGCTGATGTCGTGATCCTGAAAGGCCTCGTCCAGCTCCTGCGCGGAGGCGGGCTCAGTTTCGCCGCTGGGGCGACGGGCGATTGGGATGCGGTGGGTGCGGCTGAAGGCCATGCGAAACTCGCTGCTGGGGATCTGGAAGAAGCCTTCACGGGGGATGGTGTATTCGGTGCGGCAGGGGGCGCCGACGAAGAGCTCGGCCAGGGCGCGGCCGTTGTCGTCGGAGATGGTACAGCTGGCTTCGATGTTGAAGCGCACCTGGCGCACATCGCCCGCCTTGCCGATGAAACCGCCGGCATACTTGTAGTAGGGATCATCCTTCCAGGGGAAGGTCTTCCAGGTGAAGAAGGAGCGGGGAAAGTCGATCATGCTGGCCTCCGGCGCTGCTGGCTCGTTTCAGATTGCGGTTACAGACTCCAACGGTATGGGGTATCAGTCCCAAGTAAAGAAGACGCTCAGCCAGCCTTCGTGGCCGGTCATCATGCGATCGAAGAGTGCGGGGGCCTCGGTGTAGGGCACTACATGGCTGACGAGCGGTTCGATTTGGAGTTGGTCGCGGCGGATCAGGTCGAGTATCACGTGCTGGTTGCGGACGCGCGTCCAAGGCCAGTAGGGATGGGTGTCGCTCATGCCGGTCTGGTAGGAGCCGGTCATGATGATTTCGCGGCGGAAAAGCTCGTCGGACTCGATGGGGACGGAGCCGCTGGTGGCGCCGACGAGGATGATACGGCCGCGATCGGCTGCCGCGTTGATCATGGTGGGATAGTTGCCGAGAAAGGAGGTACAGTGGAGCTGGACCTCGGCGCCGCTGCCGGGCAACATGCTGGGCAGAGCGCCGCGCCAGCGCCAGGGCAGCTGTGTGTGGGCGCGGATTTCTTCGATCACGTCGTGGCTGCCGGCGTTGACGAGATGGGAAGCGCCGAGCTGGCGGGCGAGATCGAGGCGAGACTCGACGAGGTCGACGCCGATGAGGGGTTGGGCGCCGACGAGGCGGCAGAGTTGCAGCGCCATCAGCCCGACGACGCCGAGGCCGTGGACGGCGACCGATTCGCCGATCTGGATCTGGGCGCGGCGCACGCCGTGGAGGGCCACGTCACCGAGAACGCAGAATGCGATCTCGACGTCGGTGAGATCATCGGGCAGTTTTTGAACGTTGTACTGTTGGGGGATGACGACTTCGCTGGCTTCGAGCTCAGGTGTTACGAGCCAGTGGGTGGAATGGTTGCCGCTGCAGAGGACGCGGTCGCCGACGGCGACTTTCTTTATCTCGCTGCCGGCGGCCTCGACGACGCCGATGGCGGTGTAGCCGAGTCCTGCGGGCTTGAAGGCGGCCTGTTCGGCGGGGCTGGCGTTGCGGCGGGCGCGGATGCCGTTCATTTCGGAGCCGGCGCTGACCTGGGTGAGGCTGGTGCGTACGAGCAGTTGATTGGACGCTGGGACAGGCACCTCGAACTCTTCGATTTCAATCTGGCCCGCAGGGGTGAGGACCAAGCGTTTTCCCTTTGTCACGTGGTGTTTCCTTTGGATGGCGGCGCTATGATGATAGACAGGAGTACAAGGTCAAGTGTACAATCATTTGCAATCTGAATCCAACAGGAAAACTACAGTGGCCAGTGGTGAGTGGTCAGTGGTCAGAGGAGGGGTACTATGTCCAGCCAACGCACAGTATATGTCAGCGGATCGTTTGTACCTGAGAGTGAGGCGGGGTTCTCGATTTTCGATTCGGCGCTGATGTACGGCGACGTGATTTTTGAGACGACGCGTACGTTCAACGGTCAGCCATTCCGGCTGCGGGAGCACATTGAGCGGCTCTATGTGGGGCTGCGGACGCTGGAGATCGATTGCGGGTTGACGGCGGAGGGGATGGAGTCGGCTACGCTGGAAACGATCGAGAGGAACCGGCCCAGTTTCGAGGACGGCAGGGACTTTCAGATTGTGCACAACGTCTCGCGCGGGCCGATGGGGTTGTACAAGACGGTCTTCGCGGGCGAGGTGGGGCCGACGGTTACGATCAATTGCTGGCCTCTGACGTGGCACCTGGCCGCGTTCGCGGAGACGTATGTGAAGGGCGTGCATGCGGTGGTTCCGGCGCAGCGCTCGGTGCCGTCGCGGTTGATCGATCCGAAGATCAAGAACCGGAGCCGGATTTACTATCAGATGGCCAATCTGCAGGCGCAGAAGGTGGACCCGGAGGCTTGGGCCCTGCTGACGGACGAGGACGGGTTCCTGACGGAGGGGACGGGGTCGAACTTCTTCGTGGTCAAGGACGGCGGACTGTTGACGGCGGAGCCGCGCAATATATTGCGGGGCGTGACGCGTCAGGCGGTGCTGGAGCTGGCGGAGAGCCTGGGACTGTCGTGCCGGGAGTGCAATCTGGAGCCGTATGACGTGATGACGGCGGACGAGGCGTTTTTCACATCGACGCCGTTCACGATAATGCCGGCGACGCGCTTCAACGGGCATGACGTGGGTTCGGGTGAACCGGGGCCGGTTACGAAGAGGCTGATGTCGGCGTGGAACCAGATGGTTGAGGTGGATATGGTGGGGCAGGCGCGGGCGTTTGCGGAGGAAGTGGAA
>VYDA01000140.1 GCA_009843665.1 Caldilineaceae bacterium SB0675_bin_29
GTATCAGAAGGAGGAAGGGAGGTTCCCTGAGAGTGTGGGGATCAGCATGTGGGGGACGAGCGCGATGCGAACGGCGGGGGACGACATCGCGCAGGTGCTGGCGCTGCTGGGGGTGCGGCCGGTGTGGCAGCGGGAGAACCGGCGGGTGACGGGCGTGGAGCTGATCCCGCTTAAGGAGCTGGGGCGGCCGCGGGTGGACGTCGTGTGCCGGATCAGCGGGTTCTTTCGGGATGCGTTCCCGCACTTGATCACACTGTTAGACAGCGCTGTGCAGCTGGCGATCGGTGCGGATGAGGAGCCTGGGATGAATTTTGCGCGTAAACACGCGCTGGCTAGTGAGGGCGCGCTAAGAGCGGCAGGTGAGGGTGAGGGAGCGCGGGAAAAGGCCAGGTACCGCATCTTTGGATGCAAGCCGGGCAGCTATGGTGCGGGGATTCTGCCGCTGATCGACGCGAAGAACTGGCAGAGCGACGAGGATTTCGCGCGCGCTTATCTTCTCTGGGGCGGATATGCCTATGGCTGCGGGCAGGGGGGCGTACCGGCGGAGGCGGAGTTTGCGCGTGCGCTGGGCACGGTGCAGGTTGCGACGAAGAACCAGGACAACCGGGAACACGATATTTTCGACAGTGATGACTATCTGCAGTATCACGGCGGGATGATTGCGACGGTGCGAGCGCTGACGGGACGGAATCCGAGCCGCTATTTCGGGGACAGCAGCAATCCGGAACGAGTGAAGACACGGGATCTGCGGGAGGAGGCGCGGCGCGTTTTTCGGAGCCGGGTGGTGAATCCGAAGTGGTTGGAGAGCATGCGCAGGCATGGATACAAGGGGGCGCTGGAGATTGCAGCGACGGTCGATTATCTGTTCGGTTACGATGCGACTGCGCAGGTGCTTGACGACTGGATGTACGCGCGGGTGACGGATGCGTTTTTGCGGGATGAGTCGATGCAGCAGTTCTTTTCGGAGAGCAATCCGTGGGCGTGGCAGGCGATTGCGGAGCGGCTGTTGGAGGCGATTGAGCGGGGGTTGTGGGAGGACCCGGATGAGGTGGATGAGGCGCTGCTTGAGATGGCGAGAGTGCTGGAACTTCAGTAGTCAGTGGTCAGTAGTCAGTTCTGTTGCGCTGGTGGGTGCGGGCGGGCAGCCTGAAAGGAATTGATATGAAGACGAATGTATTGGTGGGTATGTGGCTGGTCCTGGTAGTGTTGGCGGGATGCACGGTTGCGCAGTTTCCTGTGGATGAGTCGGGGCCTGCGGCCGACGAGGAGGGCATGGGTTCGGCTGCGCTGGAGTCGAATTTGTCGGAGGGGTGTATTGGGGCATTCGATCCTGATGTCGACTATTTCCCGGACAAGGTCGGGCCGGAGTATGCAGGGGGTTGGAGCGTGACGTATCACGGGCACTACAAGGTGTTGACGCTGCATAATCCGTGGCGGGGCGCGGAGGAGAAGTTCCAGTATCTGCTCGTGCAGTGCGGCGCGCCGGTGCCGGAGGGTTATGGGGAGATCCCGACGATAGAGGTGCCGGTGCGGAGTGTAGCTGCGCTGACTTCGACGGTGCTGCCACATTTGCACGGGTTGGGTGTGCTTGAGCGGCTGGTGGCGGTGGACCGGTTTGACTATATCAATACGATGGCGGTGCGGGAGATGATTGACGCGGGCGAACTGCATGAGGCGGGGACAGGGACAGGCGTCAATACGGAGATACTCATTGACGTGGACCCCGAACTGATCATTACTTTTGCCTATGGGAATCTCGATTACGACACGCATCCCAAGCTGATAGAGGCCGGGTTGCCGGTGGCGTTGACGGCGGGGTACATGGAGAGTTCGCCGCTGGGGCGAACGGAGTGGCTGAAGGTGACGGCGCTCTTCTTTAACCAGGAGAAGCGTGCCGAGGCGGAATTTGGCGGTATCGCGACCCGCTATGCGGCGATGGCGGAACTGGCGGCGGGCGTTGAGACCCGGCCGACGGTGCTGGTTGGGATTGCGCGGCGGGAGTCGTGGCGCGTTCCCGGCGGCAACAGCTACTTTGCGCGGTATATTGCGGACGCCGGCGGCGCCTATGTGTGGGGCGACGACGAGTCGACGGGCTCGATCCCGTTGTCGATGGAAAATGTGTTTGAGGTTGCGAGCGACGCCGACATCTGGCTGGCCAATACGGGGTCGTGGTCCAGCGCGGGCGACATTTTGGCTGCGGATGAGCGGTACGGCAGCCTGGCGGCGGTGGAGAGGGGGTCGGTTTACAGCAACAACGCAAAGGTGAATGAGTGGGGCGGGAACGACTACTGGGAGACTGGTGTGGCCAATCCGGACCTGGTACTGGCGGATTTGATACAGATCTTTCATCCGGACCTGCTGCCGGAACACGAGATGATTTGGTTTCAACAGCTGGAATAGGCGGGGGCGAAGATGGCGCGGGCGCTGATGATGCTGGGTACGCACTCGAATGCGGGCAAGAGCCTGCTGGCGACGGCTTTCTGCCGGATTTTCGCGCGGCGAGGATTGCGAGTGGCGCCGTTCAAGGCGCAGAACATGAGCAACAATGCGGGCGTGACGCCGGAGGGCGGCGAGATGGGGCGCGCGCAAATTGTGCAGGCGGAGGCAGCAGGGATTTACGCGCATACGGATATGAATCCGGTGTTGCTGAAGCCGGAGGGGAACCGGAGAAGCCAGGTCGTCCTAAACGGAAGGATTGAGGGACGGATCGAGGCGGGAAACTGGTTGGAGACGAAGGAACGCCTGTGGGGCGAAGTGACGGCGGCGTATGACCGTCTTTCGTCGCGCTACGACGTCGTTGTACTGGAG
>VYDA01000513.1 GCA_009843665.1 Caldilineaceae bacterium SB0675_bin_29
AAAAACACCGCCTTCCTCGCCGTCATCTTCCTCAGCGGCCTCCAGGGCATCCCTCTTGAACTTTACGAGGCCGCCAAGATCGACGGCGCCGACGGCGCGCGCTCCTACTGGTACATCACCCTGCCGCTGCTGATGCCGCTCATCATCTCGATGATCATCTTTACCGCTATCTTCCGCGTTCTCACCTTTGAAATCGTCTACGCGCTCACCAATGGCGGCCCCGGCACCGCGACATCGCTGCTCTCTTATCTCGTCTATCTAGAAGGCTTCCGCGTCCTCAACTTCGGCTACGCGTCCGCCATCGCCATGCTGCTCTTTTTCATCGTCCTGATCGTTGGAGTCCTCGGCTACGGCCTGCTCCGCCGCGCCTGGGAACGGCTGTAATAGTACTGGTCACTGGCGTCCCATGAATATGCAACTCATCCCTAAACGCAGGTTTCAGACTACGATCTTCTATCTCGCGGTCATCCTTTTCTTAATCGTTGTCTTGCTGCCGATCTACTATATCTTCCTGACCGCGTTCGCCCCGAGCGGGAAATTGTTCACGGTACCGCTGACCTACGTTCCGCGCAGCCTGGCAACTGCACGCTTTCAGGACATCTTCGGCGCGCTGCCCATCGCCCGCTACATGCTCAACTCCACCCTGCTGGCCACCTTCTCCACCATCCTGGCGCTCACCGTCAGCCTGCTGGCCGCCTACGCCATCGCCCGCCTCAACTTCCCAGGCGCAAACATGGTCATGATCGGGCTGCTTGCCTCCAGCATGTTGCCCGGCACCGCCACCGTCATTCCTCTTTTCCAGATGTACCAGACGCTCAAGCTGATGGATACCCTGCACGGCCTTCTCATTCTCTACGGCAGCGCGCTGCTGCCGATCACAACTTGGGTGCTGGTCTCATTTCTACGCCAGGTACCCGTCGAGATCGAGGATGCGGCCAAGGTCGACGGCGCCAGTTTCTTCCAACTCCTCTGGCGCATCGTCCTGCCCGTAATCCGCCCCGGCGTCGCCACCATGTTCCTCATCAACTTCATCATCGGCTGGAACGAATTCTTCACGCCGCTCATCTTTGCTCGCGGCGCCGGCGTCAAGGTCATCACCATGGCCCTCTCCGAAGCCCAGGTCATCGGCGCCCGCAGCGAATTCGACGTCTCCTGGGGCAACATGTCCGCCGTAGCCATCCTCACCACCATCCCGGTCTTCATCATCACCCTCATCTTCCAGCGCCAGATCGTCGAGGGCATCACCAGCGGCGTCTTCAAATAACGTCCCACAGGAGCGACAAGCTGATATGGCCACTCTCAAAGTCGGAATCATCGGGCTTGGCGGCATCGCCCGCTCCCACTGTGACGCCATCGCCACTCTCGAGAACGTCGAAGTCGTCGCCGTCGCCGATCTCTTCGAAGAGAAGCGCCGCCAGTACATGGACGAATACGGCATCCCCAAAGGCTACCCCACCCACACCGATCTCCTTGCCGACGACGAAATCGACGCCGTCGCCGTCGTGCTCGGTCATCACCTCCACCACCGCCTAACCGTCGACGCCTGCAACGCCGGCAAACACGTCCTCGTCGAAAAACCGATGGCGCTCAGCCTCGAACAGTGCGACGACATGATCACGGCCGCCGCCGGTAACAACGTCAAGCTCATGGTCGGCCATACCCCGCACTTCTCCGGCCCCCTTCTCAAAATGAAGGAGATCCTCGATTCCGGCCGGCTGGGCCCGCTGATGACCATCGTCTGCTACTCGTGCAAAAACTGGACCTACGCCAACCGCGCGCCCCAGTACCGCAGCCGTTTCCATGGCGGCGGCATGTGGATAACCAACGGCGTCCACGTCGTCGACCGCCTCACCTGGCTCATGGCCTCCCAGGCCACATCCGTATCCGCCAGCATCGGCACACGCGCCCACTACCAGGCCGCCGACGATACCGCCACCGCCCTCATTCGCTACAAAAATGGCCTCGCTGGCGTCGCCGTCTCCATCGCCTTCGCCGACGGGCCGCCCATCATGGATACCCAGGTCATCTGCACCAACGGCACCGTGCGCATCATCGGCGGCAGACAACCGGTCCTCCAGGTCGGGCAGGGGGATGAGTGGGAGGATATCCCCTTTGAAGTCCCGTCGGCCGTCATGCACTATGAGTGGAAATCGTTCGTCCAGTCGATCGAGCAGGACATCGAGCCGCCCACCTCCGGCGAGTGGAGTCGCCACATCATGGAGATCCTCTTCGCCGCAGAGACCTCGGCCATCAGCGGCAGCGACGTCGTCCTGGAAAGCGGCCTCTCTTGGACCCACCAGCGCGCCGGCATCCCCGTCACCCGCGATCACGGCTGGATCTGAGGCCCACAGCCGCGTGGGCCGCTTTACGCTACCGACACAGCATGGCAAACTAGACTTGCATGCCCGGCCACCAAACGAACATGCCTTCCCTATACATCAGTAAATCGTACAAACTGCTGCAACCCACAGGAGCGAGTTAGATCAACATGGCGAAATTGAAAGTCGGAATCATCGGGCTGGGCGGCATCGCACGCGCCCACTGTAGTGCCATTGACACCCTCGATAACGTCGAAGTCGTCGCCGTCGCCGATCTCTTCGAAGAGAAGCGCCGCGAATACATGCAGAAGTACGACATCCCCAAGGGCTACCCCTCCCACACCGAGCTCCTCAAAGACGACGAGATCGAAGCCGTCGCCGTCGTGCTCGGCCATCAGCTCCACCACCGTCTCACCGTCGACGCCTGCAACGCCGGCAAGCATGTCCTCGTCGAAAAACCGATGGCGCTCAGCCTCGAGCAGTGCGACGACATGATCGAAGCCGCCGCAAAAAATAACGTAAAGCTCATGGTCGGTCAGACGCAGCACTACTACGGCACCAGCCTCAAGGCCAAGGAGATCCTCGATTCCGGCCAGCTGGGCCCGCTGATGACCGTCGTTTGCTACATGTCCAAGAACTGGAATTACGCCAGCCGCCCGCCCCAGTACCGCAGCCGTTTCCATGGCGGCGGCATGTGGATAACCAACGGCGTCCACGTCGTCGACCGCCTCACCTGGCTCATGGCCTCCCAGGCCGTCTCCGTCTCCGCCAGCATGGGCACCCGCGCCCACTACCAGGCCAGCGACGACACCGCCACCGCGCTCGTCCGCTACAAGAACGGCCTCGCCGGCGTCGCCGTCTCCGTCGGTTTCGCCGACGGCGCGCCCAACTTCGAGAGCCAGGTCATCTGCACCAACGGCACTCTGCGCTTCAGCCAGCATGGTGAGAAGTTCGTCAAGGTCGGCCAGGGAGACGAGTGGAAGGACATACCCTTCGACGATCCGCCCGTCGAGATGCACCACGAATGGAAGTCGTTCGTCGAGGCGATCGAACAGGACATCGAGCCGCCTTCCTCCGGCGAGTGGAGCCGCCACATCATGGAGATCCTCTTCGCCGCCGAGAGTTCGGCCATCACCGGGCGCGAAGTCGTCCTCGAGAGCGGCCACTCCTGGACCCACCAGCGCCACGGCGTGCCCGTCACCCGCCAGCACGGCTGGATCTGAGGTACACAACCATGCGAACTGCGCTACTTTCCTACAGCCATCACGGCCGCGGCATGGCCGGCACATCCCGCGACCTCGGCCACGAGATCGTCGCCGTCATGGACGCCGAGCAAGGCCCGCGCCAGCAGCTGGCCGACGAATTTAACTGTCCCGCCTACAGCACCGCAGGCGAGTGCCTCGACGCCAGCCGGCCCGACGCCGTACTCGTCGCCGGCAAGCATACCGAGATGCCCGACCACGTCCGCGCCTGCGCCGAGCGCGGCCTGCCCTTCCTGCTCGACAAGCCTTTTGCCGACTGCGCCGACCGCCTCCGCCCCGCCGCCGAACTTTGCACAGAGCGCGGCGTCTTCAGCGCCCTCACCCTGCCCAACCGCGGCACGGAGCTCGTAGACATCGTTCAAGGCATGATCGATGATGGCAGCTTCGGCGACCTCGTCCTCTACAACAGCCGCCTCAACAACGGGCCGCCCTCCCGCTACGACCCCACGCCCTCCGCTTGGCACAACGACGCCACTATCTCCGGCGGCGGCTGCTGGGCCACCGAGTCCGCCCACGGCATCGACACCTACCTCCAGTTCGTCGGCGACCGCCCCGTTACCGCCGTCGGCGGCGTCATCTCCAACTCGATGTACGCACGCGAAGTGGAGGATGTGGCGGTGGGGGTTTTGCGCACCGACGACGGCATAACCGGAATCGTCGAATCCGGTTACAGCTACCCGTCAGGCGCCCGCGCGGGCGACCACAGCTTCCGCTTCATCGGCACTAAAGCGACCGTCCTGCAACGTTATGACCAGCAGGGAAACAGGGTGACAGAGGTCCACACAACCGAGGGCGTGACCTTCCACGAGGAATCACCGCATACCCGCGGCATGAAGGAGATCATGCGCAGGGCGCTGGTAGCCATCGAAGAAGGGCGCAGCAGCTTCTCGCCCGATGTCGAGCACGCCGTGCGCATCCTCGAAATCCAGGACGCCGTCTACGCCCTTGCCCGCGCCAACCCGATGACAAACGGCCCGCATCCCCTCGGCGCGCCCGGAGCGGTATAGCGCAGTCGGGCAACGGTTGGAAGGGAGACATGGATGCTACTTGCGTTTTGGCTAATTGTTCGGCAGGTTTCGGAGGAGCAGAGTATTTGATCAGTGGTCCAGGTACGAGTCTTGCAAGTCTTATTGCTTCGCAACCGGGGAGATGGAAGACGCGGCGGATTCGTTGAGTGGCCGTGAGAAAGACATCTGGTTACCTTTGGTGCTTTGATAGCGAGACTTAGGAAGTTTTTCAATCTTGCCCGCGTCCAACATTCGTCTTAGCCACAGTGCCGTTTGACCTTTTGACCCTTTCGTCGTTCTCAAGTAGTTAGCAATCTCTTCCAGTTTCAGGGGGCCAAGTTCATTCAACAATTGCAATATGACTTCCTCTACGTACGCGAAGAGTTGGTCTCCCCATGATTCTTCCTGTCTAAATGCCTGCCGGGATTCTTCTTGGCTGACAGGTGGTAGCGAGGGCGCACCGTACGATTCGGGAGATGTAGCCAATTCCCCCATCGTCAAGGTGTACGGTTGTTCTGGCGATTCAACTGATGCTTCTGTATAAGCAGTGTCAACGACTATCCCGGATTTGTCGATTGCCGGGGAAGTCTGCTGACTGAATAGGGGAAGGTTAGAGTCCTTGTCGCGCTTCCTTATGTCATGTATGAATCTGCGCAAGTCTTTTTTGTCGTCGAATTCCGGCCAACTTTGTGCCCCCAGCCTGCGCAACGCTTTTAGGCCGCGCGAATTGGGACCCGATGTTCGCGTATAGACCGGAACCACTTTCAACTTTTGAATCTGTTCCACGGCACCCTGCCAAGTGCCACCCTTTTCCACGTCGGATTCGACCACCAAGGCGATATCGGACAAAGCATAAATCAATTTGTTTCTGTCCATTGCCCGCCAGACTTCAAAGCGCACAGCGGGGTCAAAGGGCGAACACAACAATAGCCTCCCTTGCAAAAGGTCATTGCGGCTGCGCATCACGCCGGCTTCCAGATTGTCGGCCACGACACCAATGACACGCCCCCCTGCGGCGGCTGCTCCTTGCATCGCGGCCTGATCAACGCCTTTGGCGCCCCCTGAAACAATTGTGCAATCGGCACCTGCCGCTATTTCGCCAACGTTGCGTGTATATTCGAGTAGAGCGGCATCCACTTGGCGGGAGCCTACTACCGCTAGACCGCCCCTTTGCAACAGGGCGATGTCACCACAAACATAAAGCAATGCAGGGGCTAGGTGCTGCAATGTCTTCTTTAGCCGCTGGGGGTACATGTCGTCTGCACGGCTGATGACTTGAATAGAGCGCTGCTGCCAGTGTTCTAATGCCAGTCCCAACTGCATTCCCCGTCCTAACAAACGACTGAGACGTTCTTGGTCGAATTGGTGTTTCTCCAACGTCTTCAAAATGTCCGAAACTTTCTCCCTGTCTATCAGATCGGCGGGTTGACTGCCTATCCGTTGTAACGTCTTAACCAAGTCAGTGTATTCGCGGTGGGAAAGAAGAAGCTTCCTTTCTGTGGATCCGCCTGCTATGAGTGGCGAAACCAGCATCAGGATAGCCTGGGTATTCGCAGAGAGGTTCATCATATTGTACTCAGCCCTTTGCATCGGCTAAAGCCAGCGGCCACACCTCACCACTGCCCGCTTTGCGTAGTAGTGAGGCAGCCATTGTAAACGTCCAGCCTGAATCCACTATATCATCCACCAACAGCACGGGCCCGCGGTGTACACTCTGAGAATCGGTCTGCATGGCCCCGATTAGGTTTCGACACTGGTGCGCAGAATTGGCCATCTCCTTCTGAGGAGGATGATCCCCCATCTTGATTAGGGAAGAGAGGAACGGCAGTTTCAATGCCAAGGCCAAACGACGGGCAAAATCCGGTACAAGATTGGGGCTCCGCCGCGAGGGAATACACGTGACCCACTGGGGATATGGATGAGGGGCCCACTTGCGTACAAGATCGGCGCAGGCCTGAACCAAGTCATCGGAGAATTGGCCGGTTGTGTATTTCCCGCGGCTGACCTCGAGTCCCCAGCCTTCATCGTTCCAGTCACACAGACTCTTGCCGGGGCAGGCTTGCAGTTCCTGGGGGATACTTCCATTGTATTCAGGTGTACCCATAGCGGTAGGCCACTTCTTGCGGGGAGAAATCGTACCCATGCTATTGCGTAAAAATCGTTCGGCTACCTGCATCAATTGAGGATTTGTGCTCGCGGGTAGCCGAGGCAAACGGGATGGTCCGACATCGCCCGGATCGCCATCTAAGGCTGCGATCAAGAATTCCATATGTCCGCTTTGCAACGACACGTATTCTTGCATCTGTTCTTGTTCTTCCTTGCGCAACTCCGTCAACCGTCTGATTCGCTCCCAAAACGATGCCGACAGTTGGGTAGGAGTTAACTGCCATTTGCTTCCTTGTTGTACCAGAGGTGCGGGTGATTCCAGCGCTAAGATTTTGGTGGCCTGCGTCAAGCGTGTAGGCTTGACATTAACCTCGTTCTGCAACTCGTAAGTGGAAAGCCCATCGGGCGATCGCTCTAAAGCTTCTATGATCTTTTCTGCTTCCGTCGGTGTGGGGAAACTGCTCCTTATGAAGTAATCAAGGATGTCTGTCTCTTCTCTACCACTAAGCAATATGCCGTAGGCATCGTTGTGGTCGCGTCCGGCACGCCCCACTTGCTGGTAATAGGATACGACCGAACCTGGTGCCTGGTAGTGAATGACAAATCCCAAATCCGGTTTATCAAAGCCCATTCCCAATGCTACCGTCGCAATTAGGGCTTTTACACGGTTTTGCAGAAGTAAGTTTTCCAGATGTACACGATCCTCGTTTTCCATCTGCCCGGTGTGACTTCCACGTTTAACGCACGACGTTTTAACCACCCTGTCAAACGTTCGGCATCACGTACTGTCAAAACATAGACGATGCCACTTCCTCTCATCCTGGGTAACCATTCTGCCAGCCAAGCCATGCGTTGGAATGGATCAGGTATCCTTATCGTCTGCAAGGTGAGACTGGAACGGTTTAAGTTACCTTGCATCACATGCAGATTGGGGCCCAGGATCTCTCTCAAATCGTTCATCACGCGTCGGTTAGCAGTGGCAGTGGTAGCCAACAGTCTCAGATTGGGGGGAAACAATTGCACAAGGCGCTCAATTCGCCGGTAATCAGGTCGAAAGTCGTGTCCCCAGTCCGATATGCAGTGCGCCTCGTCCACAACCAGGAACACGATGTCTTGTGCAACAACGCCCAGTACTTGCTCGCGAAACTTCAGATTAGCCAAGCGTTCAGGGGATATAAGTAAGATATCCACTTCATCCCGATGGACCTTGCCAATGATCTCTTCCCAATCCTGCGTGTTGCTCGAGTTTATGGTCTCCGCCCGCACGCCCATGCGACGGGCTGCCGCAATCTGGTTGCGCATCAGGGAAAGCAGAGGGGAAATCAACAGTGCCGGCCCGGCGCCTTGCTCCCGCAGCAATTTGGCAGCAATGAAATACACGTTGCTCTTACCCCAGCCTGTCTTTTGCACGACAAGCAGGGAGCCATTGCCTTCTACAACGTGTTGAATTGCTCTGTCTTGATCTTCGTGGAATTGTGCGTGAGGGAGACCAGTGCCTCTTCGCAGCAATTCCAGAGCACGAATTCGATCAAACTTCATATGATGTTTCCCAGGAAACCTACACCCGCCCCGCAAACGAACGCCCTCGCACCTGCCTGAACGACGGTACCTTCGGCGCATCCGTAACCGACTCGTCCCGCCGCGACGACGCCCGCATGTAGTGGACCGCATAGCCGCGCCGCCTTTGCCCCGACAGGTTGGCGTTGCTCTGGTGCAGGACCAGGCTGTGATGAAAACTGACGCTGCCCGCATTCAGAGGCGCGGGCACGATCGGCCACTGCTCGCTCCCCAGGTCATCCAGGAACCAGCCCAACTGCGGCCCTCTCATCATCCCCCAGCGGTGCGTGCCGGGACAGAAGTTCAGGCAGCCGTTATCAACCGTAGCCCGATCGATCGCCGTCCACGCCGATACCAGGTCCATCGGGAAAATGTCTCGCCACGACGCCGAATCCTGGTGCCACGGCTGCTCCGTCCCTGTGACCGGCGCCTTCATGAACAGCTGGTCCCCGTACATCTTGATGTCGTCGCAGCCCAGCAGATCGGCGATGATGTCGACGATCCTGGGATGGGCGGCATGCCCCCACATGACCTCATCATAGACGGCCAGATTGTACAGTTTGCGCACCGACAGCACCTGGTCCGCAACTTCACGCTCGCCTTCCCGGAACACCTTCTCCAGCTGAATGCTCGTCTCCGGGATGTGCTCGACCTTGCCGGCAGCGATCAGATCGGTGTGCGCCGCCAGAGCCGCCACCTCCTCCTCCGAGAGAACGTCCTCTACGGTCAGAAAGCCGTTGAGCCTGAACTGCCTCACCTGCTCCTCAGACAGCACGCGCAGGCGCGAGGATGCCATACAATTCGGTCCTTTCTCTGTATCACCGGAATCGGCGAAGATTTCAACTCCGTGTTGACGTCACCAGCCCGGCCCCTTTGCGGTCACTCTTCCTCCACCCAGGCCGCCGGCGCCGTATCCACACCGTGTTTGGCGAATACCGCGTCAATCTCCTCCAGCGTCTCCTGGTCCAGAGACCAGTCCAGACCGGCTACGTTTTCCTCGACCTCCTCGGGGCGGCGGAACCCGATCAGCGCCACACTCACGACCGGATTCGACAGAGCCCAGCGCAGCGCAAGTTGGGGCATGGTCTTGCCGTGCCGGGCAGCGATCGGCTTGAGGTCGTCAGCGGCAGCCACGTTCCTGGCAAAGACCTCCTCCGTAAACAGAGGGATGTTGAAGGCCGTGCCATTTGAGCGCCAGTCACTTTCGTCAAACGTCGTCTCGGGCGTAAACGTCCCCGTCAGCAGCCCGTGCGCCAGCGAACCGTATGTCATAAGCCCAATGCCGTGCTTATCAATCGTCGGGAAGATCTCGCGCTCCAGGCGGCGGTCGAACATATGATAGCCGTACTGGGCGATGTCCACCCGCCGCGTCTCCATACAGGTCTCGATCTGCTGCGGCCGGAAGTTGGAGACGCCCACAAAGCGGGCCTTTCCCGCCTGCACGATCTCCTCCAGCACACCCATCGGCTCCTCCAGCGGCACATCCCTGTCCGGCCAGTGCACCAGGTAAACATCCACATAGTCGGTCCCGAGCGCCTTGAGGCTGCGGTCAATGGCCGCCAAAGCCGTCTCGCGGCGGCTATCGCGGCGCCACGGGCCTTCATCCTGATAGATGCCCCACTTGGTCACGACGATCGCCTCCTGCCGCCGCGCGCCCAGGGCCTTGCCCAGAATCTCCTCGGACTGGCCAAAGCCGTAGCCCTCGGCCGTGTCAAAGAGATTAATCCCAAGATCGAGTGCTCGATGCACCGCTTTGACAACATCGCTTTCCTCAAAGTGTCCGAACCCGCCGCCGATCTCCCAGCAGCCGAAACCGATAGCCGATACATCCAGTCCCGTACGTCCAAATGCGCGATATTCCATCTCTTGGCCTCCCTGCATTCGTCTGTTTTCAATGGCTAGAGGTTATGCAATCCTTTATGATGCAGACAGTGTACAACGCGACCTGAGGCGGGTCAACGGACCGGAAATAAGGGGGTGCATACCAAAATGAAGGTGAACCCTTCTTATACCTCGGGAAGCAACGAAAACATAGGCCTTCCACGTTCAACTCTGAAGCAGAGCCAGTGCCCTCTCTGACCACTATCCACTAACCACTGACCACTGCAGTTGGGCGGTCGGGCCTATTCGGCCCTCCCTTGTGCGGGGGCTCCGCCCCCGCAACGCCCCCGGCCAACAACATGCCTCGTCGACCTGGTGTCGATATTTGTAACAGGTGCCCAATCGAAGGAGTTTCGCCAAACCACGTCCCGCCCGCCACATCAAGTCTCCGTAGGGGCAGGCCCCAGGCCTGCCCTGCGTCTCTCCCAAAGCAGCTATACAATTTCAGCCTCCTCTGGCATGAATTCCCCGCAAGACTGTTCCAACCCCGACTCCTGGACGCACCCAACCGTACCTATGAGGAAGGACCGCCTATGCGTTGTACATCTCCAGATGCCGCGCCGCGATCACTTCCCAACTGAACTGGCGGGCCGCCTTACGGGCATTGACACGCAGCTTCTCCGCCAGCCGCGGGTCCTCGGCGATGCGCCGCACCGCTTCCGCCGCCGCCGCCGGATCTCTGGGAGGAACCAGCAGCAAATCGGAGTCCGCCCTCAGTTCTGGCGTCGGATCTTGCGGATGCGTTGTCACGATCGCACAGCCGTTGGCCAGCCCCGCCGTCAGCGTGCTGCGCCGCATACTCATCCCATCCTCATACGGCATCACCAACACGTCGATCGCGTTGAAGTCCGCCGCAACCTCGGCATCCGACTGGTGGCCCGTCCACTGCACGCGACTGTCCAGCCCATGTTCGGCAATGGAGGCTTCGACCCGCTGCAGATACCTGAAGTTCGTCTCATCGCTGTCACCAACCCGTTCACCGATCATCAACAGGTGCACGTCCCGTCCTTCACCGACCAGCGCCGCCAGCGTCTCGATCAGCGTCAGCCCGCCTTTGCTGGCGTTAAGAAAACCGAAGTAGCCCAACACAAGCTGCCCGCTGCCGTAGCCGCGCGCCGCCCGCCTCTGGTTTCTCTCCTCCGCCGAAAACCGCCGGCTCTTGATGTCATTACCGATCGGAATCCGGTGAAGCTGGCCGCGCTGCACCTGCCCTTGCACCGATTCCCAGTCGCTTTGATTCGTGACCACAACCGCGTCCGCAGCGCGCAACGGCAGCCTCGTAACCCAGTTTCGCAGCCGTGCCCCCGCCTTGGGAAAGAGATAGGGAACGCGCAGATCGTGATAGGTCCAGGCAGCGCGCAGCCCGTGTCGCCATAGGAAGTAGGGCAGAGTATTGATGGCGGGATGCATTCTGTAAGCGGCCGTCTGGTACTGAACATGCACCCACTCAGCACCGACCGCGCGGGCACGGGCAGGAATTTCGGACAGGATCCCCCAGCCCCAACTTCGGCGCCCCGGAAGTACCCGAACCGCATCCGACCCCGCCGACACCGTCACCTGCTCGTCGGTCACGATAGCAATCTGCGCACCCTGCGCCTGCAGAGCCGCAGCCAGCTCGGCCGTAAACCTGCCGACGCCGCCCACCATCGGCGGATATTCACCCGTGACGAATAACACCTTCGGATGCTCTGCCGCCACTCTGTTCAAGCTCCCCTCACTAAATTGCCATCGAGCTATTCAGGTATCCGCTCCTGCAAGGCGGCCAGAAATTCATCCTGCCGCGCTACAGCCGGCAAAAAAAGCGTGCGGGGAACGTCCGTGTCTACGATACCGTCAGCGGATATGGGCCTGTAGACGAGGCTCACTCCGGGCACAAAGCGACCGGCCTCTTCACATGTGATCATCTGGCGGAACTGAATCAACAGCGGCGCCTGCAACGGCGCCCGCACGGTCACGCCGTCGGCGGTCAACTCCAGCCGCATAAGCGCCCAGCGTACGTGGATAAGGGCGAACGCGATCGCCCCCAGCAGAAAGAACAGGGAAGGCAGACTGAATCCGTTCAGGATCTCCCGCAGGAAAAGTAGCGCCACCGCCGCGCCGCCGACGGCGAAAAGGCGGTATGTCGTTCGGGGAAGGTAGACAGGGGTGTCAGTCATCGGACCGATGGCTGATGGGGTGTGCACTACGCCAGCGGCTACTCACTGCGGTCGGGTTGCTGCGCGCGGCTGCTGACAATCAGCATCGCGAACGCGACCACCGAGAGAACGCCGGCGCCGTAGACGATCGCGCGAATGACCTGGCTCTCCCACAGTGTCGGCGCAAAACCGGCAAACCCGCCCAAAATCCCGGCCAGAGGAACCGTCGCAATCAGGACGAAATGGAGCATCATGTACGCGGGCGACGGGCGCGGAAAACCTTCACGCGTGAGGAACTTCATCATCATATAGATCGCGCCCAGCGGATAGAGTACGCCCACCAGCAGAAGAGCGGCCGAGCCAGCCTTGTACAGAATGTCCATGCTTTTCGCGTATGTCGGTCAGGCCGTCTGCTCGCCGGCCATCATCAGGCCGATCTCCTCACGCGTCGCCGCGCCGATATCGACGACGCCCATCACCCGCCCGCCGTTGAGAACGGCGACGCGGTCGGCCAGGCTGAACAACTCATCCAGGTCTTCGCTGATCAGCAGCACCGCCACCCCGGCCGCCTGCTGCTCCAGCAGCCGCTGGCGCACCGTCTCAGTCGCTCCCACGTCCAGCCCCTGTGTCGGGTGGGCCGCGATGATCAGCTTTGGGTCCGTCGTCAGTTCGCGGGCCAGTATCAGCTTCTGCAGATTGCCGCCGGAGAGCGCACCTGCATTGGTCGTGATGCCGGGCGTGTCCACGTTGAACTCCTCCACCAGCTCCGCGCTCATCTTGTCCAGGCCGTCGCGGTCCAGGAACGGCCCCGGCCTGTCCCGGTAATGCTTGAGCGCGATGTTGTCGGCCACGTTCATCGAGCCGACCGAACCCACGTGGATGCGGCTTTCCGGGACGTGAGCGATGCCGGCATCGATGATCGTGCGCGGCGTCTTGTTGGTGAGATCCTGCCCCAACAGCGAAAAGCGCCCGCTGGTCGCCCGCCGCAACCCGGTCAACAGCTCGGCCAGCTCCTTCTGCCCATTGCCTGCAACACCGGCTATGCCCAGAATCTCACCCCTGCGGATCTGCAGCGAAACATCCCGCAGCGCGGGCAAGCGCTTATCGTTCAGACAGCCGATGCCCTCAACCTCCAGACAGACTTCGTCAAACTCCTGCTCCTCCTTGTCAATGCGGAAGATGACCGACCGCCCCACCATCAGCTCGGCCAGATGCGCGGCGCTGGTTTGGCCGGTCACGTCCTCGCTGGCCACCACCCGTCCCTGGCGCAGCACCGTCACACGGTCGGCGAATCGTGTCACCTCGTCCAGCTTGTGGCTGATGAAGATGATGGTCTTGCCCTCCTGCACCATGCGCTGCATCGTCTGGCCCAGCGCGTCCGCCTCCTGCGGCGTCAAAACGGCTGTTGGTTCATCGAGGATCAGGATGTCCGCCCCGCGGTACAGCGCCTTCAGAATCTCGATCCGCTGCTGCTCGCCGACGCTCAACTGCCAGACGAACGCCTCCGGGTCCACGTGCAGATCATACTGCTCGCTCACTTCCGCAATCCGCCGCTGCACCCGCTGCATGTCCAACTGCAATGGTTTGAACCGTCCCTGCTCGCCCGGCGCGCAGTAGGGATCGTCCAGCCCCAGAATGATGTTTTCGGCCACCGTCTGGTTCATCACCAGCTTGAAATGCTGGTGGACCATGGCGATACCCAGGTCGAAAGCAGTCTTCGGCGAGTCGACATGCACAGAACGCCCGTGCACCAGCACATGACCCTCTTCCGGCAGATACAACCCCGCCAGAATATTCATCAGCGTCGACTTGCCCGCGCCGTTTTCCCCCAGCAGGGCATGAATCTCACCCTGATCGACCGTCAGATCGACGCTGTCGTTGGCCAGGACCCCGGGAAACCGTTTGGTGATTTCCCGCATTTCCACGGCGAGAGGAGCAGAAGTGGTCATGGGATTATGAAGTGTGGATGTAAATCGACGGGCGATTGTAATGGAGACAGAGAATGGGGCTACTTCCTTGTCCCATTCTCTGCCGCTCTGATCTCCATCTTTTAACTGCTCGAATCCCTATTGCGGGATCTCGCCGGTAACGCCTGCTACCAGCCAGTCATAGCTGAGTAGCGCAGGGTCGTCCATACATTCACCGGCGGCGACCCGTTCTGTGCCGGTATTGTCGCTGATCGGGCCGCAGAAGAACTGAAAACTACCGTCAAGTATGGCTTCCTTGGCCTCTTCAACCGCTATCTGTACAACTGCCGGCACAAATTCAGCCACCGGCGCAAGATCTAACACCCCGTCTTCCATGCCCCACCAGATCGGTTCATTGGTCCAGGTTCCGGCAGCCACGTCGCGCACCTTCTTCTCATATATGACCGGCCAGTTCCAGATCGGTGCCGTCAGCAATGCCTGCGGTGCGATCTCCGGGTTGACCACGTTGTAGCCGATGGCATAGACGCCCTGCTCCTCGGCCAGTTTGTCCGGTTCGACACTGTCGCTTTCTCGCGCAACGACATCCGCACCCGCATCGATGAGCGCCTGCGCGGCTTCGCGTTCAGCAGGAGGATCAAACCAGGCAAAGATCCATATCGGCCGTACCTCTACAAGAGGATTAATGGACTGGGCGCCCAGGGCGAAAGCATTCAGATTTCGCACCACTTCCGGAATCGGGTATGGCGCAATGTAGCCGATGATATTGGATTGTGTCATCGCACCGGCAACCATTCCGGACAGGTACCAGCCCTGGTAGCCGCGTCCGTCGTATATGCCGACATTCTCGGCCGTCTTGTATCCGGTGGCATGCTCAAACTTCACCTCCGGAAACCCTGCCGCAACTTCGATGACGCTATCCATATATCCGAAACTGGTGGCAAAGATCAGGTCATATCCTTGCGAGGCGTAGCTCTGCAGCACCCGCGCCGCGTCCGGTCCTTCCGCGACGAGTTCGCTGTATGCTGTTTCCACGCCAAGCTCTTCCAGCGCCAACCGGCCCTGATCGTGCGCATAGCTCCAACCGAGATCTCCGACCGGGCCAACGTAGACAAATGCAACCTTTACCGACTCAATCGAACCAGCGGGGGCTGCCGCCTCTTCAGCCGCAGGCATTTCGCCGATCTGCTGACAAGCGCTCATCAGCAGTGTCAGAATCAGCAGAACCCCAACCAGCTTCTTCCAATGTCGAATCCTCATGTAACCATACCCCCTTTCACTTCCATTTCAGATGGACTGAACCATCTTGCTGCCAAGTGACGCGGCAAACAGATTGCTCCTCCCTTCGTGCCTGCACTGTAAGAGAGGAGCAATCTTTGAGGATCACGGTCGATTTGATTCAGGCCTTGACCTTCTGCAGGAAGGCGACCTGAGTCCAAAACGGTACTTCACACAGTTCAACGGCAGTTCAACCCCCGGGCTAGTTCCCAAGCGGCGCGGCCTCACCCGGCGCCTCGCCTACAACACCTTCAACAAACCAGTCCATGCCCAGCATCTGGCCGTCATCCATGCACTGGCCGTCATTCAGGAACTGAACGCCGTTCTGGCCGTTCATCGCGCCGCAGAACACGTCCGTCTCACCGGAAACGATCATCGCCTGCTTTTCGGCAACCATCGCGGCGACGTCTTCAGGAACCGACGGGCTCATATCTGCCAAACCAACGATCCCGTCGTCCATGCCGCCCCAATACTGCTCAGTAGCCCAGTTGCCGTCCCGTGCCTGCTCCGCGAACTTCAGGAAAGCCGGACCCCAGTTCCAGACCGGACCGGTGAGGACGGAGTCACCGACGAATACACGCATGTCGCTGTTGTAGCCGATGCTCGTCCCGCCCCGCTCAGCCGCGGCCTTCTGCGGCTCCGTCGTGTCCTGGTGCTGGGCAATAATGTCCGCGCCCTGGTCCAGCAGCGCTTCAGCCGCTTCCTTCTCTTCCGGCGGGCCAAACCAGGTGTTCGTCCACACGACCCGCACCTCGGCGTCCGGATTCGCCTCGCGCACACCCAACGTGAACGCGTTGATTCCTCGGATTACCTCAGGAATCGGGAAGGCGGCTACGTAACCGATGATGTTGCTCTCGGTCATGCTGCCCGCCACCAGGCCGCTCAGATAGCGCGGCTGGTACATGCGGCCGAATAGCGTGCTCATGTTGTCGGCCGTCTTGAAGCCGGATACATGCACAAAATACTGATCCGGGAACTCCTGGGCCACCGTCAGTGTCGGGTCCATGTAGCCGAAGCTGGTGGTGATGACCAGGTCATAACCCTTCTGGGCAAAGTCGCGAATCACGCGCTCTGCGTCCGGGCCCTCGGGCACCATCTCAATGAAGGCCGTCTCCGCCCCGCCTTCCAGGTTCTCTTCCAGGAACAGCCGGCCCTGATCGTGCGCATACGTCCAGCCGAGGTCGCCAATCGGCGCGACATAGACGAAGGCCACCTGCAACGGCATAGCCATGTCGTCATCGCCTGCCATCTCTTCTTCCATGGGCGCCTCGGTGACCGGCTGGCAAGCCGCAATCAGCAGCGCCAGGATGACCATGACACCTACTACTGTCCACCATTGTCGAATTCTCATGAAACTGTCTCCTTTGAGTCAAATGGGTCCACTGAATGATGTCTGAACTGTCGGCCGCCCGTCGTCAGGCGGTGAAATGGCCGGAGTCAGCAGCAGGGGAACTGCGTGTCTGGGGAATGACAGGTTTTCAGTTAATGGCTTGGACATTAGTCATAGAGCCAAGATGAGGCAATGGTATCGCAAAGACTGCCAAAATTCAACTACGGAAACAGAGCGATACTGCGCTAAGGCTACCGTTAGGCATTCCTGCGCGCCCATCGGTATAATTTCAAAGAAGACTGTGGCAACCTGCCGGTGAACTGCGAATGACGGCCGGCGCCCGGCCACCGAAAATATACCAGAGGTCCAAACTTCATGACAGAGTATCAGATTACGTACTGGCGCGAGTTCCCGTCAATGGTGGTGGCTCGCGAGGGCCGCCGCAACCGGCACAAGGTCCAATTGCCGGCCCGCTTTCAGGTCGCGATCGACGAAGCCGCAATGCGCGCCGGCGCCACCGGCACCGACGAATACCTGGACGGCTGGCTCCGTACAGACTGGCAGGAGCAGGCGGGGGATCCGGAGGAAGTGGCCCAAACCATCGCCGCGCAACTCGAAGCCGACTATCCTCCCCAGCGAATACGCAAACTCCTGTCCTCGATAACCCCCGACTCTTCATCAGGCGGATGGCTGACACCGCGCCCCCATCCGGTCATCGAGCGCCTTCACCGGCACAACGGCCCCCTCCTGGGCGACGGCGCCATGGCCACGATGCTGCAGGACGCCGGCCTCACAGGCGGCGACGCGCCCGAACTGTGGAATGTGGTGAACCCTGACGCCGTGGAGGCGGTCTATCGCGGCTACGTCGAGGCCGGATCCCACATCATTACCACCAACACCTTCGGCGGCACCACCGCCCGGCTCAAAATGCATGACTTGGAGGACAGACTGCCTGAACTGAATGCAGCCGGTGTGCAGTTGGCGCGCAAAGTCGCCGACGAGGCCGGCGATGTGCTGGTGGGGGCCTCCGTCGGCCCGACCGGAGAACTGCTCGATCCCCTCGGCGTGATGACTATGGACGAGGCCACGGAGCTCTTCGCCGAACAGGTCGCTGTCATGGCCGAAGCCGGCGCCGACTTCATCCTCACCGAAACAATGAGCGACCTGCAGGAGGTGGAAGCCGCTGTGCGCGCCGTCGATCAAGCGACCGACCTGCCCGTCGTCTCAATGCTCACTTTCGACACCAACCTGCACACCATGATGGGCGTCAGCCCCAAACAGGCGGTCGAAACACTGGCCAGCTGGGGCGTTCAGGTAATCGGCGCCAATTGCGGCAACGGCCCCGACGAAATCCGGACCGTGATGACCGAGATGGTTGCGAACCGTCCCCCTGGCGTAGTGCTGTACGCCCAGAGCAACGCGGGCCTGCCGGTCCTGCAGGGAGACGATGTAATCTACGACGGCACACCGGAAGTCATGGCCGACTACGCCCGCCAAATGAAAGCCCTCGGCGTAGACGTAATCGCCGGCTGCTGCGGCACCACCCCGACCCACCTGCGTGCAATGCGCGAGGCCCTGGAGTAGGAGAGGCGGGAACAATCTGTGTTTCATCTTATCGGCAGAGGGCAGAGACTTGAAGCGTTATAGCTCATTCGTATGCCATGGACCTATTTGATAGCGTATCGGGGAATGGCGGGATAAATGCGCAGAGTTACCTTGACATCCGTTGTGATTGTAACTACACTGTTGTCATTACACGAGGGGCAACCATTTGCGCTGGACCTGGGATCCGGTTAAGAACCAAGCGAATCGGCTGAAACACGAACTCGGTTTTGAAACTGCCTATCTGGTCTTCAACGATCCCTTTTCTGTGACGGTTCCTGATCCCTACCCGGGCGAGGCCCGCTGGCGAACAATGGGTAGGGTTCGTTCTGCGGTAGTGATAGTAATTCATACTTTGCCGGATGGCGACGAGGGAGCCGGGCGAATCATCAGCGCCCGTAAAGCGACTAGACATGAAAGGAAGGCGTATGAAGAAGGAGAATTCTGAACTGACCGCGCAGCAGCGCGCTGACCTTCAGGCATTGGAAGAGTTGCCCGACGACCAGATTGACACGACTGATATCCCAGAGACTCTCGACTGGTCTGGAGCCCAACGCGGCGTCTTCTACCGGCCCGTCAAGCAGCAGATCACCCTTCGCCTGGACGCCGACATTATTTCATGGTTCAAAGCCCACGCGCAGGGCGGCCGCGGCTACCAGACCGACATCAATCGGGCGCTGCGCGAGCACGTTATACGTCGTGAAAGCGAAGCCACGTCTTAACGGACCGGGAGAACGGTGAGGCTGTCGAACGCCATTTGGATACGCTCAGCGGGGCCTCGGTGTTTCGAGGTACGCAATTGGCCGGTCCTATCACCAATTCAGTGGGATTTGAAGCAGAGAATTTGCTTGACAGTTGTTTGACTGGAAAGCCGAAATAGCCCAAAATAGCGGTCTTACTTTCCTTTAGAACGCCAATTTGCAGCCCAAAGCGACCATTGTGAAAATCGGAATCATCGCCTGCGGCGCCATCGTGCGCGAACTGATCGCCATCGCCAACCGCCGCGGCTGGGACTACGAACTGACCGCCGTTCCCGCCCAGCTCCATAACCGCCCCGAACGCATCGCCCCCGCCGTGGCGAAGAAGCTCGACGCCTGGGCGAGCCGCTTCGACCGCATCCTCATCGGCTATGCCGACTGCGGCACCATCGGCTCGCTGGATGCCCTGCTCGCCCGCTACCCCCATGCCGTCCGCATCCCCGGCCCCCACTGCTACGAATTCTACGGCGGCGCCCTCTTCGATCAACAGTCCGAACGCCAGCCTGGAACATTTTACCTGACCGATTTTCTCGCCCACCATTACGAAGGCCTCGTAATCGAATCGCTGGGCCTTGACCGCTACCCCGAACTACGTGACACCTTTTTCGGCAACTACCAGGAGTTGCTTTATCTTCGCCAGCTGCCGGACCAGGACGAGAGCCAGCGCGCCCGGGAGGCGGCCGCCAGACTGGGGCTGGCATACAAGGAGGCCGACTCTGGACTGGAAGTTCTGGAGGAGCGCCTGGTGGATCTGATCGAATGCGAAAACCGCTGACCACCGACCACCATGCGCCGAGTCCTCTTCCTGTTCCTTGACGGCGTCGGCCTGGGTCTGGATGACCCGCAGGTCAACCCGCTGGCCGCAGCTGCACTGCCGACACTTTCGGCGCTGTTCGACGGCTGTTCGCTCACCGCATCCACCGGACGATTCAGCCATGGCAACGCCCATCTGATCCCGACCGACGCCCACTTGGGCGTGCCGGGCCGCCCCCAGAGCGCCACCGGCCAGACCGCCATCCTGACCGGCGTCAACGCCCCCGCCCGCTTGGGCGAACATTACGGCCCGCGGCCGGACCAGCGCGTACGCGACATCCTCGACGAGGCCGGCATCTTCGCCCGGCTCCACGCCGCGGGCCATGCGACCGCATACGTCAATGCCTATCCCCAAGGCTATTTTGACGCCGTCAAGCGGGGCAAACGCCTGTTGAGCGCAGTCCCCTACGCGGCAAAAGGCGGCGGTCTCCAGCTGCGGACATGGAAAGAGATGGTGGCCCAGCAGGCCCTGTCCGCAAACTTCACCGGCCAAGGCTGGCGCACGAAGCTGGGCTATCCCGATGTGCCGCTCTACTCGCCGCAGGAGGCAGGCGCGCAGTTCTGGCATCTTGCCCAGCCCGTCCATTTCGCCTTCTTCGAGCACTGGCAGACCGACTTCCTTGGCCACTATCGCAATCTGCGCGGCGCCGTCGAGGACTTCGAGCGCATCGACGGTTTCCTCGCCGGATTGCTGGACGTAATGGACTGGCAGGAGACCCTCCTGATAATCGCCAGCGATCACGGCAACGTGGAGGACTGCACAATCCGCAAACATACCGAAAACCAGGCTTTGACCGTTCTTGTCGGTGGCCGTGCCGAGGCCTATGCCCAGCGCGTTCACCGGCTCGACAATTTCGCCGATATCGTCACCGATTTTCTGGACGAAACGGACGAAATTGGCCGCCACTGACCACGCCCTTTTGACCTGAATCCAATCAGCGTCTTTATAGATCGTCCAATAACCAACCTTCGGTCCCACTTACCTGCCTTTGCAGCACATCAAAACATCAGATTGGAGAAACTATGGAACTGCTGCCCTTTGCTAACCCCGGCCGCTTCTGGAAAGGGAACCTTCACACCCACTCGACCCGTTCGGACGGGACACAGCCGCCACAGGAGGTCTGCCGGCTCTATCAACAGGGAGGTTATGACTTCATCGCCCTGACCGATCACTTCCTGGAACAGTACGGCTTCCCAATCACCGATACGCAGCCGTACCGTTCAGCCGAGTTCACGACCATCATCGGCGCGGAACTGCACAGCGGGGCCATCGAAAACGGCTCGGTCTGGCATATCGTGGCCGCCGGCTTGCCCTTCGACTTTGCCCCCCCGTCTGCTGAGGAAAGCGGCGCCCAGCTCGCGGCCAGGGCCATGCAGGCCGGCGCCTTCGTCGGCATCGCCCATCCCCATTGGTACTCGCTTACCGCAGCCGACGTTGACGCTTTGGGTC
>VYDA01000047.1 GCA_009843665.1 Caldilineaceae bacterium SB0675_bin_29
GGAGACTGCTTCGTCGAAGACTTCGCCGCCGGCGGCGCGGATGAGGGCAAGCTGGTTGGTACCGCCGGAGCCTCCGTAGAAGTACTGGTCGGTCTCGCCGTCGCCGTCGAGGTCCTTGGTGAGCTCTTTGCCCATCTCGATGAAGGTGTTCCAGTTCCAGCCATCAGCGCCCTGTTCCCAGTATAGATCGCCCGGGAGGGGCATGCCGGCTTCCTGGAGAAGGGTCTTGTTGTAGCGCAGCTGGTGGGTGCAGGACTTCTGGGGCAGGCCGAAGACGACGCCGTCGAAGAGAGCGTCGCCGTGATAGACGACATCATCGTAGTTGAGGTCGGCGCCGTAGGCATCGATGAAGTCGGTCAAGGGAATGGACCCACCGGCGGTGTGCGTTTCGGCCATGAGGGCAGGATGGCAGCCGAAGGTATCGGGCGCGGTGCCGCCGGCAACCATGACGGGGATCTTGGTGTTGTAGTCACCCCAAGGGAGGACGAGGGGTTCGACGGTTACGCCGGGGTGCTTAGATTTGAAGAGTTCGGCGAGCCCGGTTTCGGTGGGTACGTCGCCCTCGGAGCCATGTCTGGCCCAGCCGATGGAAATTTCTTCCATGTCGGCCATATCGTCGCCACCGGTGTCGGTTGCGACGGGCATGGCGCAGGCTGCCAGGGCTGCGGTGGCGCTGCCGGCGGCCATCCACTTGATCATGGAGCGGCGGCTGATTGTTGTTGTCATTGCGGGTTCTCCTCGTGTGCCTGAAGGGATTCAGAAAATGACTTTGAAGGATGAGTCCATGGCAACAGCTGGTGTTGTGTGGAGCGGGTCCGGATTGTTCGGACTCAAGTGGGCAGGGGGCCGCCAGCCGTTCTGTTGGTTCCGTCGGGATTTTACAGGCTAGGGATGGGAAAGTCAAGCGGCTCATTTGGGGGCCGTCGTACTGTCTTGCGCTGTCAAAAAAGGCAGAATAGAATACATCCTCAAAGTCCAACATCACCAGGGCGACCTAACGTCGGCACCAACCTCTCAGGAGTACCCTACATGCTCTATTCCAACATTCCCGGCATCGACAAGCCGGTCTCCCGCCTCGTGCAGGGAACGATGTGGATAGACGCCAAGGCTCTCGACACCGCCTTCGCCGTGTTCGACGCCTTTTACGCGGCCGGCGGAAACTGCCTCGACACTGCCCACCTTTACGGCGACGGCGACAATGAACGCGCAGTCGGTCAGTGGATCAACGAACGCGGCCTGCGGGACGAGATCGTCATCCTCGGCAAAGGCGCCCACCAAAGCGAGGACCGAAAACGGGTCACGCCCTACGACATCCAGTCCGACCTCCACGACAGTCTCGCGCGCTTCAAGGTGGACAGCATCGATCTCTACGTGCTGCACAAGGACGACCCCGAAGAGCCGGTCGGCCCCATCGTAGAAACGCTCCACGCCGCCAAAGAGGCCGGCCAGATCGACGCCTACGGGGGATCCAGTTGGAGCGCCGAACGCCTGCGAGAGGCCAACGAATATGCCGCCGCACACGGCCTGACCCCCTTCGTCGTCAGCAGTCCCCAGTTCAGCCTCGCCATCCAGAAAGAGCCGCCCTGGCCCGACTGCATCAGCGTCAGCGGGCCGGCAGGTGAGGCCGCGCGCGCCTGGTGTCGCGAGAACGGCGTCACGCTCTTTGTATGGTCCAGTCTGGCCGGGGGCTTTTTCAGCGGCCGCTTCCGTCGCGACAACCTTGACACATTTACCGACTCGTATGATCAGCTCGCTGTCAAGGTCTACTGCGAAGAGGGGAATTTCCAGCGCCACGACCGCGTGCAGGAACTGGCCGCCGACAAGGGCGTCACAGTGCCCCACATCGCTTTGGCCTACGTCTACAACCAGCCTGAAGGCATCCACGCGCTGTCAGGAGCGCGTACCACCGACGAAGTACATGTGAACGTCGAAGCGTGCGAGATCGAGCTGTCCGAGGAGGAAATCACTTACCTGGAGTTGAAGGGCTGAGCCATCGAAGACGGTGCTGGCGAAGGCTACCGCATGGAGTCTCCATAAATGAGCGGCATTGATCCATTTGTTTTTCGCCGCGGTGGCAATTTACTGGTTCAAACCTTTACCAAAGAAAGTGGATGTGGATGAAGTTTAGATATTCCTAAGGGGTAGAATCCGTCGAAATCCCAACGGAAACATCATTACCCAATTGCTACCTCGACGAACGTGTCAATAGGCCGACGTCCCCCAATTTGGGGGGCGTTTTTCTTCCCTTATGCACATCCTCTAACCGACTACGCACCGTTCTCCATGGCTGTTTTCAGCAGAAACTGCAGCGCGGGCAACAGGTCAGGGATGTCGGTACAAATGATGTCCCAGATAACGTCGTCATCCAGCCCCAGGTACGCGTGCGCGATTTGGTTGCGCATTGCGATTATTTGGCGCCATGGAATCTCCGGATGTGCCTCGCAGACTTCAGTTGGACGATGGGTTGCTGCCTCTCCGAATCGCTTTCATCCTCAGCCCTGTCGCGCGCAGCCGACCCGAAAAGGGCGAGTTCAACGGCGCCAAAGCGCTTCGCCAGAGTAGGCTTGTGTTGCTTGAGCACTTCTACAACGGTGGAGATGGCGGTAATCGAAATAGCATGTTTCAAAGGCCTGGTCAAGGAATTCCGTGCAATGTGCAATGGACTTTGGGACGTGCTGGAAGCATTTAGGGTGGTACAGATCAGTTGGGGAATTCCGAGTGCGGTGGCGTTGTGGGGAGGGTGAGTGCGATGCCTGAGGGAGAACGAGGGCAGGCACAAGGCCTGCCCCTACAG
>VYDA01000205.1:0-2096 GCA_009843665.1 Caldilineaceae bacterium SB0675_bin_29
CAACTTGATGAAGCCACCGAACCAGTCGGCCCCAATTCGTCCGGCGATCGTGCCTTCTGTAAGCGCGGCGTAACTGGCAGGCCCGCTAGGGGTGACTGCGAACGTACCGCTGGCGAGTTGATCGACGTAGAAAGACAGTGTGTCGATCGCCTCGGGCTGATCGATGATCACTTCGCCGTCGGCGTTGAAGATGCCGCCAGTGCCTCGTTGTGTCAACAGCATCCAGTAGTCGCCCCAGCTGCGATCGGCGAGCGAGATGGCTGCCGCCTCGGTGCCCTCGAACCCCTGCGCGGCCTCGGCAAAATCTTGCCAAGTTGCAACGGGCATTTCGATGCCAGCTTCGGCATAGAGATCGTGCCTGTAATAGAGGACAACGGGGCAGAGGCAGTGGTCGATGCCATAGATATGACCCAAGTAGGCGTAAGGATCGGTGCGGGCCATCACGTAGTCGTCGACGTAGGGTGCGATCAGGTCGGTCAGGTCGATGAGGCCGATTTCACCTTTGAAGAAGCGGCTCATTGAGCCTTGTTCGATGTCGGCGATGTCGGGCGCCCCGGTGCCGGCGGCGAAGGAGGCTATCAGGTTGTCAAACAACTGGCCGCCTGGGATCTCTTGTACTTCGATCGTAACATCGGGGGCGATTTCCTTGTAAGCTGGGAAGATGGCCTCGTAGAAGTCGGTGAAGAATGAGCCGAAAGTCCATAAGGAGAGTTCAACTGGTTCCGACATGGGCGCGGCATCGCCGGCGGCTGCGTCGTCAGAAACTGTTGCGGCGGGCTGACAGGCTGCCAATGCGGTAGCGGCGGACGCGCCCATGGTCATGAAAGCGGCACGTTGCAAGAAATCTCGGCGAGAGAGTTTGGAGGTATTCACGATTTCTGCTCCTTTTTGTGTTGTTGTCAGGCTGGTCCCGGAAGGGCAACAGTTCAACGTAGCAGAGCTCAGAATGCGGGTCTCACGCTGTGTCGATGGGGGACGTCAGTTACTCAGTAACTTCCGGCGGGGATGTCCTCCCACTGCGTCAGCCACTCCTCGTAGCTCAACACTGAGGTCGGGTCGGACAGGCTGTGGGCGACGAAGCCCTGCTTCTGACCTGTTTCGGTGGCTTGTGCGGTCGATTCGTAGCGCACATCGATGGACCAGCGGACCTGGTTTGAGCGATTGGGCAGGGCGCGGTGGGGGGTGATCTGGGTGAAACAGAGGGCGTCGCCGGGTTCCATTTCGATAGAAACGCCTTTCAGACTGTCGCGCACTTCGGGCGCGAGGCCAAGGAAACCGGTCTCGGGGTCGTTCCAACCTTCGTGAAGCGGGCCGCGGTGCAGGCCGGGCGCGACCTGAAGGCAGCTGTTGTGTTCGGTAACAGGCTGCAAGGGCATCCAGATCGAGGTTACGTGGACCTGCTCGGCGTCGCGATAGTATTGGGCGTCCTGATGCCAGGGGGTTAGCGTCCAGATCTGGTCAGGGAGCTTGGGGCGGGCGTTGAAGATGCCGTGGACGGAGATTTCCGGTGTGTCGAGCAGGTCCTGGGCCAGCGAGAGCAGGGCGGGATGGACCAGAATGTCGAACATTTCGCGACTGACGAGGTCCCGGCGGGGGCTGCGGACATAGTTGGGCCTGCCCGCGGTCTCCCAAACGTGTGCCAACCGATGCTGAAAGTCAAGGCCGGCCTGCGAATCATCGATCAGCCCTTCCTTCATCCAGCTTTCGATGGTGTCGTCCGCCCATCGCGAAAGGACGGTGCGCAGCAGGCCCAAGAGGTCGGAGGGAATGACGTTGGGAGCGTGGAGGTAGCCGTTGGTCTTGTAGAAGCTGCGCTGTTCCCGGGTCAGGACTGATTTCATGAGCAGGAGCCTCTCATTGAATCTGTTGGTCCCCGGGGAGAGCGGACATGGTGGATTGCTCGCGAGATTGAGGCCATTTTAGTGAAGGTGTTTGGTTCCGTCAAGTCCCCGAAAGCAAACTCGGGCGCCTAAGCGGCTCAGCGCCGGCCAATTCTGCGGGGACCGCGAGGAAGGAGAGATTCGACTCTTCCGGCGCGATTGTTGGAATCTGGCCGACGGGCTTCTGCTATCGGCCCAGGGCGGTCTGAGACTGAG
>VYDA01000205.1:2106-2786 GCA_009843665.1 Caldilineaceae bacterium SB0675_bin_29
ACTGAGGCTTATGCGGCATTCCATACCTGAATGTCTAAAATGGCGCCTGTGGGATTGAGGATTCCAGTGCGGCCGGTGGCTTCGGCGGGGAGGCTGTAGGACTGGATGAGGAGGTCGTCGAGGTAGAATTCGAGGACTGATTCCTTGAGGAGGGTGCGGAAAACGACTGTGTCGCGGAAGGGCCAGGCGCGGGCCATTACGTCTTCGCGCTGGGACTGGCCTTCGGACTCGGCCATGAGGCCGAAATGGGTGACGCCGGCGGGGCCGACCTGGATGTAGCTGCCGAGGCCTGGTGCATACTCGATGTAGAGGCCGGGCCAGTCTGATTCGGGCAAGCCGGCTGTGGGAAGTGCGACACTGCCTTCGATTACTACGCCGCCTGCAGTGTCTACCGGTGCTTCTGCCATTTGGACGCGTCCGCTGGCGGCGGTGAATTGCGTCGAGACCGGGTTTTTCTTGAGAGCTTCGTACCCCTTCCAGTATCCGAACCAGAGTGTGCCGGCGTCGTCGACGAAGGCTCTCTTGCGGGGAGCCCAGTAGCAGCTGTCGCGGCCGGTGTCGAGCTGGAAGCGGGTTACGGCGTGGTGGTTGACGAGGATGTCGTCGGGTGTGCGGAGGAAGCGGGCGAAGTAGGTGTGTTTGTGCTCGCCGGAGTTTTCGAGGAGGGCGTAGTTGGTGGG
>VYDA01000416.1 GCA_009843665.1 Caldilineaceae bacterium SB0675_bin_29
ATGTCTCCCGTCTGATTGTTGTAGATATGCAGATGCCAGCCGCTGCCGCGTTGTTGTACGCTGTGGACGAATAGCCAGCGCCCGTCCGGGGAGAAGCGCAGCGACCGGTACGGTTCAAGCGGATGGTCGACCTGCAGCAGCTCCGTGATCTGGTCTGTGGCGAGGTTGTAGACGAAAACGTGTGTGTCCTCCGCGCTCGGTCTGGGCCCGATTCGTGCGCCGATAAAGAGCCGGTCAGGCATGGCCGGATGCGTCGCCAACGCGGCTTGGGTGACACGCGTTGCGTCCGTCGCGTCCTGCAGCTCGTCAATCAGCCTCTCCAGCTTAAAGAGCGTCTTTTGCTCAAGATCGGGCAGCTGCAGCATCTCCACTTGCATGCCATCGTCCGTTTGAATGAAGGCGAAACGGCTGTTGTCCAGCCACGCCGTCGACCGGCCGTTGGCGACCGCCCTCTGCGGCTCTGCGGCGTCGTCGCCCAGCCACAGTACACCGTCCCCGTGCGAGACAACCGTCCTCTCCCGGTCAGGCGACCAGATGGGCCAACCGCCCATGAACTGCACGGCACACGCGCCGCCGTCGCACTCGACCTGATTCAGATAGGCGAACCGGATGGGAGGTCGACGCCGCGTGTTATAGGTGTAGAAGAGCATCCTGTCTGCAATGGTATCCAAACCGTAGAGGGTGGCATTGGCCGACCGGTAGTTGACGTCCTGACTCTGCCCTTGCCGCCAGATCTGTATCGGGGAGCCACCTGCCGCGGCTACACTTTCGCTCGTTCTCTGAAGCAGAACGCCGTCATCGTTCGGGAGGGAGTACATCAGACGAAACGGGCCGTCACTGTTCTCCTCGATAAATTGATCTGTCTGCAGATCGTAACGGTACAGATGTGCGCCGTTGGACCGTTCCGCCGTGCAGAGCAACTGCAGATCTTGTTCGGGCAGAGCACTGCCCGGGGCCGTAGCAGCGGCCAACTGCTGATCAGCATAGCTGATCCACTCTTTTTGAATCCATCGTACGTAGCTGCCCTGCCCGGTCTGGCTCCTGTCGAAAGGAAGAGCGCTGAACAGCCAGGGGCGGTAGGTATCGTAACGGAGCAGCAGACGTTGCAGCGAAGCCGGCGAACGCTCCGGGTTGGAAACGAGGATAAAGTCCACAATGCTGTAGACGGTTTTCTGGATCTGGGGCGTGATGTTGTTGAAAGAGCGCTGGAGATAGACCCAGTGCAGGCTTGACACGTCGCGAATCGAGCCCTGCAGGATGTCCTCATAGTCGGAGGCGGTCAGAGGCCACGGCTTAATCCCCAAGCGGCTGAGTTGTTTATCGAGTAAAGCGCGGAAGAATACGACCTTTTCACAGCACCGCCAGCCAATGATTTCGGCGATGCCTCCGCCCACGATGAGCGGCGCATAGCCGGCGCGCACGGCCTGATAGCCGGCTTCATCCACCGGACTGCCGATGAGGCTCGGCGTCGGCAACTCCAGACCCGACCGGCGAGCGCCCCTGCCAATCGGAGTCATGTAGGACATCCCCTTCCAAAGAGGTCCGCGGGACGATCCTTCGGCCATGCGTGCGAGTGGGCCGGACTCGGTGGAGAGCTCCACTTTCAGCCTCCACGTGCGGCGACAGCGCAAACCGTCCAACTCCTCGCAGACGCCGGCCAGCATATCGTCCCATTCGCTCGCCAATCGCTCGACCGTTGGCGCGTCCCGTTCCGGGTATTCGACCGTCAGATAGCGGCCGGTAAAGGTCTGTTTCTCGCCCCAGAAGGAAGGATAGGCGGGGACGAGCGCCCAGCCGGTGACTTCGTCCCGGTAGGTAACGATCTGGTGAAGAGTCACCGGGGAACCGTCAGCACGAACGTAGGGGTAGGCCAGAGTGACGGTCGCCATCCGCCAGTCGGACGTGAATACGATATCCTCCACCGTGCCGGTGGGGGGCTTTTCGTCAGGGCCGTGGTCAAGGGTCAGGTCGAAATACGGCCGGTTCCAGCGCGCGCCGCTGAGAAGCATCTCTTTCTGTGTTCTGCCCCAGTTGGGGTAATCCGGCGAGATCATGCTGCCGAAGAGCGCTCCGTCGAGGTCACGCTCGGCCTGCTCCACGATGTCATGCATGGACAGCACGTCCGCTTCGATGGTAGCGACGAAAGCCTCCAACCTTTCCAGCAGAACGTAGCGCACCCCCAAGATGACCGTCGCCACCAGTAGCAGAGCTACCAGAACCGATAGCCATCGCTTTCTGCCGCGGCGTTGCGGCGCCGGCGCTTCTACCTCCGGGGCCTTTTCCTGGACCCGGCCCTCTTCATCTTCCAGCGTTCTCCATTCGAGTCCCATGGGGTTGTCGGTCGCCCGTGGTCAGGCGCCCACGGGCGGTGCAGGCTCCGAATCCTGCAGTATACAGCCCCCGCAGTCTGCCTCGCCCGTCACGCCAACGCGTAGAACGCGGCAGCGTTATCATGCAGAAGCTTGCGCTGTTCGGTCTCGCTGCGGTCGGCGATGATCTCTTTCAACGCCTCCACCCAAGCGCGATAGGTGGCGTCGGCGCCGAGCGTGCAGACCGGCCAGTCCCCGCCGAAGACGACGCGATCGGGGCCGAAGCTGTCGAGGCAGTGGTTGACGGCCGGCGCCAGGTCGGCGGCTGTCCAGCCGGGGCGGGTGCGGGCGATGATGCCGGAGATTTTGCAGATTGTGTTCGGCAGTGCGGCCAGCGCGTCGATGCCGTCCATCCACTGCTGCCGGTCATGCCAGAAGGGGTCATCGCGGTCGGTATGGTCGGCGATGGTCAGGTT
>VYDA01000722.1:0-208 GCA_009843665.1 Caldilineaceae bacterium SB0675_bin_29
GCCGCTGGAGAGTCCGTCCATATTGTCGAGCAGGTTTAAGGCGTTGGTTATTCCAACCACCCAGAAGAGCGTCAGGACAATGTCCAAGAAGCCGTCAAACAGTCGGACCTGGACGCCGGAGAGGATGAGAATCAAGGCTGCAGCGAACTGAAAAAGCAGCTTGAGGTAGCTACCCAAACCGCGGCTGTCGGCCAGCGCGCCGACAATG
>VYDA01000722.1:218-2778 GCA_009843665.1 Caldilineaceae bacterium SB0675_bin_29
ACATAGATTGCAGCCCCACCCATCAAAGGTACAGGATCGCTGTGGATCTTACGCGATGACGGCTGGTCGAGGATGCCCAGTTTCAGGGCGGCATAGCGCACGAGTGGTGTGCCGCCGATGGCGATGACGAGAGCGCTAGCTGCCATCAGAAGAAAGGAACTCATTTATCCACCACAGTTCGGTAGCCTTTACGGTTATTTAAGAGAATCGACAAAGGACTGGATGCGGGCCTTCTCGTTGTCGGGCGCGAGAGACAAAGCGTTCTGTGCGAACTGGCGGGCCTGCCGGTTGTCGCCGAGCTCAGAATGCAGTGTAGCCAACTGGAAAGGAAAACGGTAGTCGTCGGGGGCGAGATCTATCAGGCGGTGCAGGATGTCGGCTGATTCCGTGAGTCGCCCGCCATCTTGAAGAACTTCGGCGACAAGGCGATAGGCGGCGATCACCATATCTCTGTGGCCATAGCCGCTCTCAATCAGGGAAACGGCCTTGTCAGCCCACCGGGATGCTTCGTCGGGACGATTGAGCGAGCGGGAAAGAACGATCAGATTGCGAGCAGCGTTGAGATCAGTGGGGTGGTTCTCGAAAGAGTATAAAATCGTCTCATATGCGCCTTCCAGATCGCCTGCATTTGACTGCGCCGACGCCTTTTGGGTAAGCAAGGCCAGGCTATTGGGCAGCTTTTCCAGACCCTGGTCCAGAATCCGGGACAGGTTCTCAGACGCGTTCTGATGGGCATACAGCTCTGCCAGCAAGGCATAGGTGTTCTCAAAGCGGTCATCCAAGGTCAGACTGTGCCGAAATGAGGCTTCGGCCTCGTCGTGCCGGGCCATCGATGCCAGGATCTGGCCCCGTTCATTCCACAGATGGGCAACATTCGGACTCAATGACAGGGCGGCGTCATAGTAGCGCAGGCTCAATTCAAGTCTCTGAATCCGGTCTTGCGAATCCTGGGAAAGGGTGGACCAGCGCCGGTGCAGGCGGGCAAGGTTGGCGGTGTGGTCGGTGTTCAGCGGATTGACTTCCTGGGCTTCCTGGAGGACGGTACTGGCGGCAGAGAGGATGTCTGCCTGAACCAGTCGAGATATACCTTCGGCATCAAGATTCAAGATGTCCTGGAGTGACGGTTCGGCTGGCAAATCACCGGAACCTTCCCTTGGGGCGTGTGCGGCTCTTTCGAGCAGGCTGCGGCCCAGGAAAAGCATATAGTAGTCCTCTCGCGGCCGAACCGCCAAGGCGCGACGGTACAGGTCTGAACTCTCCACCCAAGCCCCGGCGGAATCGAAACTCTGGCCCTGTTTGTAGAATACATCGGCACGCACCTGTGCAATGTTGACGCCTCCAATGACGAAAAAGATGAGCGCTGAAAGCAGAGTACCGACACCGACGGTAGTCAGTCCCCGACCCAGCCAGGCACGCCTTGCATCGGCCAATTCACGCCATGCCAGGAAAACTCCTGCCAGAAGGCACCACAGTACGATAATCCAAGCAAACAGGCTGTAGTGACTGGCGATATGGTCGAGCTGTTCGGCTACAGAGCCGGTTCTGGCGCTGGGAAGGAGCCGCGAGGCGTGGGCCAAGCCATAGATGAGCCAGGCGACGAACAGCAGGAGGCCATAGAGAGCTGCCGTACGGGCCAGCAGCCGTCCCGACCCTACGTTGTTGTTGCGAATCTGCTCCCTGTTGCGCTGGCGGGCCGTATGGGCGCTTGCATCGGGACGTCGCCCCTGTTGGAACGATTGGCGATGAAACGCGGCGGCTGAGGCGCCGAGCCCAATAGCGATAATCCAGGTGAAAACGACGATCCACAGGATGTCGGAGAGCCCGCCTGCGGGCGCGGCCTGGGAGGAAGTGCCCAGTCCAGCAAAAAGAATAGAGAAGGGATTCGAGCGTCCCAGGAGATTGAAGGTAAAGAGAAATACAAGGGTCAACATGACGAGAATGTCGGGGAGAATGGTCGCCGGAAGGCCTAAGTTCCAGTTCATGGCGGTTGATCCGGCCTGACGGCGGCGACGGCGCGGTTGTGCACGCGACGAAGGTTTCCTGTCGTTCGAGTTCCCATTTTGCCAGCCATCCGAAGCAGGATTACCTGTCGAAGAGTCGCCGGGAGCGAACGGCTCGGGGAGGAGCCAACGCATTCCAATAGCAAGCATCAGAGACGCGAAAATCCAGAAGTAGATGCGAGTGGATGCGATGGCTATCCCGAGATGAATTTCGACATAGTGGGAGATTATGGCAGACAGGGCGGCGATCAAGAGGAGCTGGCGAGGGCGATGGGTTTCCCCGGTTGACGACTGCGGTTGAATGAAGACGGCGAGAGTGACGTATGCAATCAGACCGAGAATCAGTCCCGTGGGCCAGTTCACGCCCAGGAAGCCGACACTTACGCCGCGCATCAGAAAGAGGACGCAAAGGAGTACACCGCCTCCGATGAGCAAGGCAAAGAAGAGTATGACGTCGCGGCGTGAACGGATAAGCCCGAGCCAACGCAAAGCCCAGAAAAAGATAGACAGGAACAGGAGTAAGGCGGCCAGCAGGCCGATCACTCCTGTCATTGCAAGAT
>VYDA01000665.1 GCA_009843665.1 Caldilineaceae bacterium SB0675_bin_29
ACGCATTACAGTCCACTGCGCAAAGAAGACTAATGTTGGGGCCAAATTTCAGATCTGGGACCGCTCTTCTGGTCTCCATTTAGCGCGGACCGACTACGAAAATCAGTTCCGTTTTCAGTAACGATGTCTTTCAAGGACCCTATGAATTCAAAGATGCAATCACGGCAAGCTGACCCCCATAAACTGTATCGGCCCCACCGCCTTCTTCGTAACGGCGATCTGCAAACGGTCCTGGGCCGGCATATTCCCCAGGATGCCAGGTTGGTCAACGAAGACGAGCAGATGATCCTGTTCGACGCCGGCCCTGACAGGACCGGTCTCCAACCAGGGCAGACGGTAAAGCTGCTCGGGTTCTATACGCCAGGCCGAAACGCCGCCGGCTCGCGCCTTGAGCCCAAAGGGCTGGTGATGCTTCTGCACGGTTGGGAAGGAGACAGTCACTCCGCCTACAATCTGATTCTGGGCAGCGCCCTGGTTCGGGAAGGATTTGACGTCGTGCGCATGAATTTACGCGACCATGGACCTACGCACCACCTGAACAGAGGACTCTTCTTTGCTACCTTGATCGAAGAGGTACACGCCGCCACCCAACAAGCGGGGCTTCTCGCCGCCGGCAGGCCGTTTTCCATGGTTGGTGCATCGCTGGGCGGAAGTTTCGTAGTCCGCATGGCCTTGCGACATGCCCAAAGTCCCATCCCCAATCTGCACCGGGCAATAGCAGTAAATCCCGTCCTCAATCCCCGGCGCAGCTGCATTCTCTTGGACAACCACCGGTTCCTGCGCCGTTACTTCCGCAGCCGCTGGTTCGAATCGCTCTCGAAAAAACAGCAACTCTTTCCTGAACTATATGACTTTTCCTCTCTCTCATCAGTCCCTACCGTCTGGGAAATAAGCGACTGGGTCACGAAAGGCATGTCCCCCTTCAGTGGCGTTGAAGAATACCTGGACGCCTACTCGGTAAAGCCCAGTGAATTTCGCAGCCTTGCCGCCCCGCTGACTATTCTCACCGCGGCCAACGACCCACTCATACCTTCCGACGACATCGCCGCACTGCCTTCGCATCCCCACTTACGGGTCTACATCCTGCCCCATGGAGGCCATGTTGGATACAACGATCTCTTCCCCCTCCGAAACTGCCTTCCAGATCTGATCAGAGCCCTCCTGGCCTAAGACGCCTGAGCTAGCTTAGAACGCAACTACCATGCCACTTACAGTTCGCCACCTTACACGAGGCGAGCGCGATTCTCTCTCTCCTCACTCCTCTTCACTCTCTCCTCGATTTTCTGGGCGGTCGGGCCTATTCGGCCCTCCCTTGTGCGGGGGCTCCGCCCCCGCAACGCCCCCTCTCCTGTCCGCGCCGTAGCGAGTGTGTGGCGCATTTGAAGTTGTCATCTCGCGGCGGCCGGGCTTCAACCCCGCGCCCTGGCGGATTCCGAGTATGTGCTAGCGCAGCCAAGACAGGCGAGGATACCCCCATGCATACCCAACCTTCACCGCTATGACCATTGCGATCCCGCTTCAGAAGTCTTGACACTAAACCCCGTCACTCTTGACCCGGTAGACCGCACACAGGACGCGCAGAGAACATGGCTTCGCAACTACCAATGCAGGTAATTCTTCTGCCGCCCGCAAGACGTCGGGTATACTGAAACGCCTAAGCCTCTGGCATTCACGAGGTCAAACCGGATCACAGAACCTACCCCATGCCGCACATACTGATTACAGGCGCAAACGGACAACTAGGACAGGCCCTGGCTTCCTGTTTTAGCTCCGCAAAGCAGTTAACCTGCTGGACGCGTCCCCGCTACGACATCACAGACCCCGCGATCGCCGACGCTGTGGCAGAAACCAAACCGGATGTCGTCGTGAATGCTGCCGCATGGACAGACGTCGACGGAGCCGAAAAGTCTCCGCAATTCGCCTTCAACGTCAATGCCCTTGGTCCCAAATACCTTGCGGAAGGCTGCGCCCGTTGCGGCGGATCGCTCGTACAGATAAGTTCCAATGAAGTGTTCGCCGGTGAGCCGGGCCGCTTCTATCACGAATATGACCAGACATCTCCCGGCAGTGTCTACTCCCGGAGCAAGGCTGCCGGGGAAGTGGCCGCAGCTACAGCCCTCGATCGCCTCTTCATCGTGCGTGTAGCGTGGCTCTACAGCGCCGGAAGCAACAACTTTCCCGCCAAGATCAGCGCAGCAGCAGACCGGCACGGCTCTCTACGCGTTGTGAGTGACGAATTCGGCAACCCGACCTACGCCCCGGACGTGGCCGTAGCCGTCGCAAAGTTGATTGAAACGCAGCGTTACGGCATCTATCATCTCGTAAACGACGGCTCCGCCAGTCGCTACGACTGGGCAACTGAACTGTTGCGCCTCACCGGACGCGGGGCGCTCCAAGTCGATCCGATCAGCGCCCGTGAATGGCCGCGTCCAACGACGCCTCCTCCCCACGCGGTCCTCGTCAATCAGGCCGGAGCGGCTTTAGGCATTACCCTGCGCGACTGGCGTGATGCCCTGCGTGACTATGTGCAAACAGAACTCAACAAATGAAATGGGAATCGCCATGAACGAGAACGGTAATAGGCCAAGTGCTGGCCAGCCAGTTGAGCAACCCCCTCAACCCCCTTTCTTTTCAGTGCTCATTCCCAATTACAACGGTCTCTGCCACCTGCCCGACCTGTTTTCCGGCCTGAATTCACAGCTGTTTTCAGACTTTGAAGTCATCTTCGCCGACGACGCCAGCAGCGACAGATCTGTGCGATGGGTCCAGGAAAATGC
>VYDA01000595.1:0-290 GCA_009843665.1 Caldilineaceae bacterium SB0675_bin_29
CTTTTGCCCGCCGGACAGGGTCACGCCGCGTTCGCCAACAAGCGTGTCGTACCCATTGGGGAAGGCCTGGATTACGTCATGAATTGCCGCGGCCCTGGCCGCGGCCTCCAACTCTTCATCGGAGACATTTCGTCCCAGACCGTAGGAGATATTATTGCGGATCGTGGTTGAGAACAGGAAGGGCTCCTGCTGGACGATGCCGATCTGCCCGCGCAGGAAGCCGCGCGAATAGCTCCGCAGCTCTTCGCCATCCAGGGTGATGCTACCGCCACTGTATTCGTAGAAGCGGG
>VYDA01000595.1:320-2775 GCA_009843665.1 Caldilineaceae bacterium SB0675_bin_29
TGTACATTTCTAAACTGCAAGGCGCCGCGAAGTCGACCATTTGCCGCAGCGCTGCCCTTATCCAACACTTCTCTTTCCTGGCGGATTATTTCCTGCACGCGGTTCAACGAGACCAGTCCGGTCGAGACATGGGCGACCAGCCGGCCAATGCCCTGCACGGGCCAGATCGTCGCAATGAGCAAGCCGGTGAAGGCAACATAGGTGCCCACAGTGATCTCGCCGTTCAGGGCCAACCTGGAGGCCATAAACATACCGAACAATAACTGGGCCCCCGTCAAGGTCTCAACGATTGGCCAGAACATGGTGTGGAGTTTTGCAATCTGCACGCCGCGCCGGTACTTCTCCCAGTTTTCCTCCTCAAAGCGGTCGATCTCGTAGGACTGACGGGCGAATGCTTTCACAACGCGCACACCGGTCAACCTTTCCTGCAGCCGGTTGGAGACGGCGGCATCCTGGCTCTGGTAGGATTCGAAAACGGTCGTCATCCGCCTGAAGAAGAAGAATGAGGCTACAGAGCCGACCGGCAGAAGTGGGATCGACAGCAGTGCCAGCCAGCCGTGCAGCATAGTCAGCGCGATAAGATTTACCAGGAACAACAGTCCGGTGCGACCGATTCCTATCAGTTGATCCTGGAACAGACGGCGCAATGTGTCCACATCGGAGGTGGCGCGCTGAATCAGTTCACCTGTCTGCATTGTATCGTGGTAGGTGAAAGTCAACCTTTGGATGTGGTCGTAGAGATAGTTACGCAGCCGGCGAGCCACGCCTTCGGCGGTTTGCGCGGCCAGCCGGCCCATGCCAAATGAGAAAAACCCTTGCAGCAGCGCCAGGACGACGATGCCGGCCGCCACCCACGGTACCCGCCACTGGCTGTCGGCTCCCGTCAGTACATCGTCGACGAAGTAGCGCAGCAGGTAGAAGACCGCGGAGCGGCTGAGCGCGGCAAGACCTGCGGCGACGACGGCAAAGATGTAGATGGTGCGAAAGCCGGTTGCCATGCGCCACAGACCAACGAAGCGATTGGGTGTCAGCGTATCTTTCAGATCGTATGTGAGCCGTATTCCTCTGTTTTCTGTCTCCTCAACATAGTTTTTGTCAGGTCTAAGGCCCAGTGTCGACCAGACCCTGTGCAGAGGCCCCTTCAAGGCTGCCGCCTCCTGGGGCGGCCTGGATGGACTACCATTTTCGGTTCCACTTACGTTGTGGTCCATTTGGATATACTCCTACTTGCCTTCACGTCGTGCGCCAATGATTGGCGCGCCGGGGGTTGTGGGTTCGGTAACGGCAGCCCCAGTCCGTCGGGGGACCGCAAACTGAAACTGCGCGTTACCTTATTCGGACGGTTGCCCGCCCAAAACAAAAGAGCCACAGGCCGAGCCCGTGACTCTGAATTGGAACGCGCCAATAAAAAAAGTCACGGGCGCAAGCACCGTGACCATTTTGCCGATTCGGGAGGGGGGTCGGAACTCAGGCCGAACCGCCATCCACAATTAGGTTCACCGGTGCATTGCTCCTTGGACAAAGCTCGCAGTGCAAAAGACTGCGACTCTATTTCTGATACGATCCATTATCACCGGTCCTCCTTACAAACAGTCGGTGGGAAACTCGTACTCCCACCCGCTTCTTGCCAGTCAGTTTAAGACACTATAACAGTATGGTTGAAGGCAGTCAAATCCAGCAATGTGCGAAGATCTGCACAGAGTAGGCACTTACAACGCGATTTGTTTGAGCTTATGAACAGGATTATGATTGCTGTGCATTGTCAGAAGTAGAGGATGGGGCACGGCGGCTGCGGACAGACACAGTGCCCCCAGGCGCCGCAGCGACCAGAGACGCCCAGATTGAAGGCTGCCGAGACTGGAGGTTGCCGGTCGCTGTGGATCGTTCATCGTGGCACCCAAAGAGGGGGGGCAGCCGTCAAAGTGCGGCAACAAGACACTATGCCGACCTGCATCCCAGCGGGAACAGACGTGCAGGATAAGATGACCAGCCCCAAAATCGGAAAGTAGATCGTGGTGAATAAGGGACAGGGATTATTCTCTTTGCTGCTGGTGCTTGCGGCGACTGCGACCTTGTCACTCCTTCCTGGGAGTGCCCCAAAGATTGAGGCGTCCTCCCGTTTTGCAGACGAAAGCAGGGTCTTCGACCCGGATCCTCCTACCAAGAGAACTCACCTGTATGAACTCCAACTTCAGACAGTTGAACTTGAAAGGTTCCGCGGCGATGGCGGAGCCATCGAGCCGCTCGGGGATAACCTGCTTCTGGTGACGCCAAGAGGACGGATTGCGCTGATTCAGGCGGAAGGAAAGGTAGACTATGTGCCCGGTCGAGTCCCAATGTTCGCGACTGTGCCTGATGAGCACATCGGCTGGGTCGGATTTCGCGTCGCCGACATTCTTCTCAACGAGGAGTCACCAGAGGAGTTCACGCTGTTCGTTTCCCATCACTATCTTGT
>VYDA01000097.1:0-2350 GCA_009843665.1 Caldilineaceae bacterium SB0675_bin_29
ATAGAGCATCCAGCGGAAGGGAAGAAGGTCGGCGGCTCGCTGCACGATTTCCGGGAAGAGGGTTAGCGGGGCCAGCTTGCCGGAGAAGAAGAGCGTGACGACGATGTAGGCCTGGTTCATGGCATCGATACGCAATGTCCAGAAGGCGACCATGGCCAGGGACCATTCCCAGTAGAAGCGCATGAGGAAGGCCAGAATCAGGACAGGAACGAAGGCGGCCAGTGTCCAAAATGTCGGCTGCCAGGAGGCGTTGAAGAACCAGGCGAGCAGCAAGACGGTCGGCCCCATCACGGTCAGAGTCAGGAATTTGTAGCCGATGTTGTCGGCGATGTCGCTGTGAATGGGGTGGATGGGCTTGAGTAGCATTACGGAGAACTGGCCCATTCGGATGCGATAGACGTATTCCCACATGATCCAAGTGAAGGTCCCGTGACTGACCATCATCATGGCGATGAAGTAGACGACAAAGTCATTGGTACTGTAGCTACCGACGGAGCCGCCCTGCTGCAGGGAGACTGTGCGCCATATGACCAGATACATCAGGGGCTCAATGATTCCGCCCAGGAGCCAGATCAGCATCGAGATCCGGTACTGAAACATCATCATCAGCGATGTACGGAAGTAGCCTCTATAGATCGGGTAGTAGGCAAACATTTTTTAACTGTTGTCTCCCGTCCCCCATGGCGTTCAGACTAGGAAGGTCAGCTTAAGGTGGGTGGCGCCCGCGAAGCGGGTCCTGATCGTTGACGGCCCACGCTGTTCCCGGGGCCAGTTCTAATCGTCGTTTGCGTGCTGCGAGTCCGGTGCAGCGGACGGGTCTGGTGCCTGACTGAATACGTGTTCGATCACGTCCTCAATTGGCGGGTCCTGCACGGTCAGATCGGCGACGTCGAGTTCGGCGAGTAGGCGGCCGGTGACTGAGGCGGTATCGTCTTTGGGTATGCGCAGAGTGATACGACCTTCGCTATGGGCCATGAGTTCGCCGTACTGTGCCAGAGGGCGGTTGTTGAGGCCGTTTTGCAGTTTGACCTCGACGGTCTTGAAGGGCGCGAAGCGGTCTGCCAGGCCAGTCAACTCGCCGTCGTAAAGCAGTTTGCCGTGATGGATTACGATGACGCGCTTGCAGAGGGCTTCGACGTCGGCCATGTAGTGGCTTGTCAACAGGACGGTGGCGCCGGTGCGCTGATTGTATTCGGTGATGAAGCGGCGAATGCGGCGTTGCATGGTCACATCAAGTCCGATGGTCGGCTCATCGAGAAAGAGCACAGATGGCCGATGGAGGAGCGCAGTGGCGATTTCGCACTTCATGCGCTCACCGAGAGAGAGGTTGCGGGTCGGCTTCTGCAGCAGCGACTCCAATTCCAGTAGTTCGGTTAGCTCTTTGACCGCAGGCCGGTACTGCGCTTCAGGGATGCGGTAGACGGCGCGGTGGAGTTCGAAGGTGTCGACGACCGGTATGTCCCACAGGAGCTGGTTGCGTTGACCCATTACCAGGGTCATGCGGCGCAGGTAGTCGCGGTTGCGCTCCCAGGGGCGGTAGCCGAGAACGGTGGCGCGGCCGCCGGTGGGATGGAGCAGGCCGGACAGCATCTTCAGAGTGGTTGTTTTGCCGGCGCCGTTGGGGCCGAGGAAACCTACGATCTCGCCTTCGGCAACGGAGAAGGAGATTGCGTCCACGGCATTGACATCGCGGGTTTTGCGTTTGACGAGACTGCGCATGGCGGCGATCAGCCCGGCTTCGCGTTCGTTGACGGTGTAGACTTTGGTCAGTTGATCGAGGTGAATGACGGGGTCTTGTTCCACTGTTGGTCAGTTCTCGCTGGGGTCGGGGCCGGCGGTCACCAGGGTATAAGCGTCGGTGCGCAGGTATTGGGCGGCGACGCGCTGGACATCCTCTGCGGTGATGGCTTTGATTCGACCCTGATAGGTCTGGAGGTAGTCCAGTCCGAGACCGAACCATTCCATATTGAGAAGGATGGAGGCGACGCCGTCGTTGGTTTCCAGGCGCAGGGGGAGGGTGCCGGTCATGTTGGCGATGCTGTCGGAGAGCTCTTCGTCGCTGACCGGTTCCTGCCCCAGCCGCTCGAATTCGTGGAGGATGCTGTCGATGGCCTGGTCAACGTTTTGCGGGTTGACGCCGGCGAAGGCGACCCAGGGCCCGATGCCGACGTCGGCGTCGAGCGCGCTGTAGCTGTAGTAGGCCAGGCCTTGCCGCTCACGTACGGTTTCACCCAGGCGGCCCATCATGCCGGGCTGGCCGAGAATGGTGTTGGCAGCCTGGGGGGGGTGGTAGTCGGATTGATTGCGGGGGGTGGCGGGGCGGCCGATGAGGACATGTGAGGGGGCCTTG
>VYDA01000097.1:2360-2769 GCA_009843665.1 Caldilineaceae bacterium SB0675_bin_29
CCCGCTCACCCGCCAGCTGGCGTCTGCACTCGCGCGCGGTTCGTCGCCGGTGGCCCAGTCACCGAAGTGGGATTCCAGCAGCGCCACCACTGCCTCCGGCTCGACATCGCCGCTGACGACGACGATGGCCTGGCTGGGATGGTAGTGATCGTGGTGGAAGCGGGTCACATGGTCGCGGTTGATTTCCTGAATCGTCTCGATATAGCCGGATGTGGACAGGCCATAGGGATGGTCTCCGTAGATCATTTCGTTGAAGCGGCGGTAGGAGACGCTGCGCGTGCTCTGTTCGCGTTCCTGCAAGCGTACGAGCCGCTGGTTGCGCACGCGTTCGATGTGTTCGGCGGGGAAGGTGGGCCGCTGCAGAATATCGGCCAGGATCTCCACCATGAGCGGGAAATCTTCGACTAGG
>VYDA01000613.1 GCA_009843665.1 Caldilineaceae bacterium SB0675_bin_29
TTTCTGCGCGGGGACTGGTGGCGGATCGTGTTATTGGGCCTGTTCCTGGTGGGGGGAATTGCGCCGCTGGTGATGGCCTTCCTGATTTCGCTGAAGACGATCCCGCAGTTTGCCCGGCAGCCGTTTGCGCTGACTTTCCCGCTGCACTGGGAGAATTACGGGTTTGCCTTTGAGATCGTGCTGGAGTTCATCAAAAACAGTATGATCGTTAGCGGCGTGACGGTTTTGGGCGTCCTGTTGCTGGCGTCGCTGTCGGCGTATGCGTTCGGGATTATAGAATTTCCGGGCCGGCAGATGCTGTTCTACCTGGTGCTGTCGCTGATGATGGTGCCTTCGGCGATGACACTGATTCCGTCGTTTGTTCTGGTGAAGGATCTCGGGTTGATGAATACATATTGGGCGATGATTCTGCCGTGGATCGCGAGCGGACAGGTTTTCGCCATGTTTATTTTGCGAACTTTTTTTGAAAGCCTGCCCAAGGAGCTGTTCGACGCGGCGCGCATTGACGGCGCGAGCGAGTGGCAGGGCTACTGGCGCATCGCGCTGCCTTTGAGCAAGTCGATGCTGGGCGTGGCCGCGATTCTGAACATTCTGGGTACGTGGAACAATCTGATCTGGCCCTACCTGACTATCCAGAAGCAGGCGCTCCTGCCCCTGACACCCGGCCTGTGGGCCTACCAGACGGAGTACTTCACACGTTACGGGCTGACGATGGCGGGGCTGTTGATCGGCTCGATCCCCTTGGTTATCCTCTTTATCTTTACAAGCCGCTGGTTTGTGGCGGGACTGACTTCAGGAGCGATTAAGGTCTAATTTTCTCGACAACCGCTTCGCCCCCGAATCGGTCATCGACCACCCCGCATCAGAACCGGCCACTGCGGCATCGTCAACGACCCCGACCGGCAGGCGGGCACCAGACTAATAGAAAACAGAACTCATACGTCGGATCGGAGCAGTTCGGCCTGGTCCGATGTTTTTTCGCGTCCCGGAGCTGTACGGAGTTCCGGGAAAACCGAATTATGTGAACCTTACCAACTTCGGAGGAGGAAATGGGCCGTAGAATCAAGATTATAGTTGTTGCCATCGCATTCTATCTGCTTGGCATCGGAACGACAGTGGCTATGGCCCAAGGGGATCTTACCTTGGAAGGGCTGGCTGAAATGTTGGCCGCCCTTACGGGCAGGGTGGACAGGATAGAGAGTAGATTGTCGGCCTTGGAGGCAACGCCGGAACCAACGTCGACGCCGAGACCCACTTCCACACGAAGACCGACATCGACACGAAGGCCGACATTGACGCCAAGACCGACGTCAACCCCGCGAGCGAACACAATCACTATCTCAAGGACATCGAATGTTCGCGCCGGCCCTGGCACAAACTACAATATTGTCGGTCAGTCAGAAGTAGGCACAATGTACCGGGTAACAGGCAAGAACGCCGCCGGAGACTGGTATCGTATTGACTACAATGGACAGGCGGCTTGGATATGGACCGGTCTGACCAATAATCGCAGTCTGGCTGTTCCGGTTGTGAGGACGCCAGTACCGCCACCCAGCAGCCAACCGGCCCCAACTCCTGCGCGTGACACACAAACGATCATCATTGACGAGACACGTCAGTCCTATTGGGCAGCTCCGTCTGAAACCGACTGGCGAGGGACACTCAGGCCCGGACCAGGGAAATACGCTGTACCTCCCGGTGAGTACGTCTATGTATGTACGAAGACGGGAAATAATTTCTGGCACAAAATTCTTGTGCCAGGCGCTCCCGACGGTTGGGTCTGGATCAGGGCAATTGTCTATTTCCTGGACGAAGTCTATTGCGATAGCTAGACTGGCCCCTACGGCGCGCCTGAAGATGCAGGCGCGCCGTACCATCTTTGCCGCCAGAGGTCCATCCGCCCGCAACAGGTTTGAAAGCGTCTCAGCCTGCGTTTACAATGGAGGCTGTCTCTCTGTTTGCAGACATCTATCGATGCGTCCTCTTGCGCTCTGGTCCTTGGCCTGCAATTTAGATCCCGCCTGAATCAGCGCCCTTCTGCATGCGCCTGAATCCGTGACCCAGGAGTCTCTCCCACTTCAGCAGAATCAAGCACCCTTAACTGAGAACTCTCAAAATGACCGCTCCTTCCTACTCCACCCTCCTGCACCTTTTCCGCCAGCCGCCCCTCGACTACAGCGACTTCGTCACCTGGTTCTGGGAGACGGGGGAGCTGGACAAGGAGCGCATTACGTGGCAGCTGGAGGAGTTGAAGAAAAAAGGCGTCGGCGGCACCTGGTACTATCCGCGTTATCTGGACGGCGAGCGGTACGGGACATGGCCGGCCTATTTCAGCGAGGAATGGTGGGAGTTCTTCCGCCATTCCGTGGCTGAACACGAGCGCCTTGGGCTGGAAGCGTGGTTTTCCGGGTGGGAGGGACGCGAATACTGGCAGGACCTGATGCGGGCAGAGCGCGCGGCGCGGCCGGAGTTGGAGGGGCGGCGGCTGGTCATTCATGAGACGCGCTCGGAGGAGGAGGGGACGCTGCATCTCGACCTGCCGCTGGGGGAGACGGTCCTGGCCGCGGCCGCATACCGGATTGAAGACGGGGGGCTGGATGCCAGCTCCTGCCGGGAACTGGCACTGCCGGAGCCGGGGCAGCCGCTGGCTTGGGACGCGCCGGGCCCGGGCTGGGTGCTCAGATGACGCACCCGCCCGCCCCCATGTAAGGCCTAACACCAACCCCCTGTGGCGGGCCCCGTAATAGGAATATAAAGGGGGGGGGATG
>VYDA01000669.1:0-723 GCA_009843665.1 Caldilineaceae bacterium SB0675_bin_29
ACATATTGCACGGCTGGCCGCGAGAGCCGGAATTCCCGCGCGATGGCTGCAGGCGTGAGGCCGGCCTCGCGGGCAGCCAGGATCAACCGCTTCTGTCCCGGCGTAACGGCGCCGGCACGCGCATTTCCGCGACGGTCAAACGGTACGATGCTGCGGTGGGCTACCGGGTCCTCGACCCCGGCGTGTGTTCAGAAAGAGAGTTTCCACCGTCTTTCCTGCCTCCCAATCTCCGATCCGACTTCCATAGCGCCCAGTCCGTTCCTGACGAGTGGGCGGTAATCGAGGTGCACTGCGGTTCTGTGTTCTCTTAGGTTTGACAACGAGTACGCACCGCTATATACGTCCTAAGGACGTATATAGCGGTGCGTACTGTGAAGGACAACAAAGCGGGCTGCGTTGGCATCGCCTCGACATCCCGCCCTCGGCTCACTAGGACCGTTCGCCCATCTCATTCTTCACGCTTAGGAGCAACCCTAGAAGGGGGAGCAGACAATATTTCTGCTCCGTTTGACTTGACTTAGTCCTGATGACCCTGTATATGCGTCCTAAGGACGCATATACAGGGTCATCATCTTGGACTCCGCACCGCAACAAATTCACACTCCCAAACTTACCCGGGCAGCCGCCTATCTGGCTGACCAGCTAGAGGCAAACGGCAAGCCCGTCCTCTCTCAGTTCGAGTTCTTCCAGATCATCCTGACAATGTACCGCGAGGCCTCCGGC
>VYDA01000669.1:733-2766 GCA_009843665.1 Caldilineaceae bacterium SB0675_bin_29
AGGCTGTACCTCCGTCGCGACGTCCCCGACCGTGACGATATCGCCCGTTTCCGATCAATTCTGAAGGCCACAGGTGCGATCGCCGGCGATCAGGACTACGGTTCCCGTATCATTCGCGTGCTCTCCGTTTCCGACCGGCCGGCCGAAGACATTGTCTGCCTGGTCGACCCAACCTGCTACGTCTCTCACTTGTCTGCCATGCAGCGCTGGGGGCTTACCGATCGAACCCCTCGCGCCCTGGCGCTTACGCGCCCTGACCGAAAGACGGCCACCGCCGCTCTTCATGCCCATATGAACGAAGCAATGGATACGGCAGAGAACAACTTCTATCCGCTAACGCTGGTTCAGCACCCCCGTCGGGTCAGGCGTCGCGACGTCACCATCTACGAGAGCAAAACGGCCGGCGCGTTCATGACCAACCGGGGAACCGACATCCGACTGTCGACGGTGGGGCAGACCTTTCTTGACATGCTCCAGAGGCCGGACTTGTGCGGAGGCATGTCCCATGTCCTGGATGTCTGGGCAGAACACGCCCCCACGTTTCTCGACGAAATCGCCTCGACGATAGACCAGACACCCAAGGCGCTTATCAAGAGCAGGGCCGGTTACATACTTGAAGAGCGTCTGGGCCTCCATCATCCATGCATCGAACGCTGGAAGGCTTTCGGGCAACGGGGAGGCAGCCGAAAGCTGGATCCCACCCGCGACTTCGCCCCCGTCTTTTCGGAAACCTGGATGATCTCGCTGAATGTCTGAGCCTCCGCACCCGGTCGACGTCGCCGCCTGGGTCGCGCGCGCCGCACAAGATCCCGTCGCGCATCGGCAACGCCAGGCGGTGGAGATCATCCTCAACGCCATCGCCATGACGGGGCCGATCAATACCGAATTGTTCCTCAAAGGCGGAATTCTGCTGGGTCTCGCCTACGGAAGCCCGAGGCAGACCACGGACATCGACCTGTCCGCCGCGTTCGCCGCCGATGACGACATCGGCCACAGGATGGGGACAATGCTGGACTCCACCTTCCCCCGCACCGCGGCCAGTCTCGGCTATGCGGACCTTGTTCTCCGCACACAGTCCGCGAAAGGAAGCCCGAACCACATATTCCCGGAAGCCGAATTTCCAGCCTTGAAGCTCAAGATCGCCTACGCGCGCCGCGGCACGAACGAGGAGAGAGCGCTAAATGAGGGAACCGCCTCCAGCGTGATCGCTGTCGATATCTCATTCAATGAGCCGCTGAACCACGTCCAGCTTTTGGAATTAACAGGCGGTCAGGAACTCTATGCTTATGGACCTTGTTGCAGAGAAGTACCGTGCCTTGCTCCAGCAGATTCCACGTAACCGCTATCGACGCCAGGATGTCTACGACCTCGATGTTCTCCTTCCTAAGATTCTTGCGGACGAAATCTCTCCCGCAGATATTCTGGAAGCTCTTCTGGACAAGTGCTCCGCACGTCTACTCGAGCCGGACCGTCGGTCTCTTGAAAATAAGGAGATCAAGAACAGAGCAAGGAGGGATTGGAATACGATGGAGCTGGAGCTCGACGATCTGCCGTTATTCGAGGACTGCTACGAGCGTGTGGCAACCTTTTATCGAACGCTGCCTTGGGACGGAGCATAGAAGCTTCCACGCCCGCGTCGGAGAACTGGTACAATGTGGCCTAGCATATGCTTTCAACTTCGCCGAGTTGGCGCGCGTACATTATGGCGCACGATTCCGGGGTTAGGTCCGAAGGATATAGAAACATCTCCCCGATAACTTAACCATGACGGTCGCTTGGATACAGCAAAGTCCGTTGAAGGGCACTGAAATACAGGAGTGGCCAAGTATACCCCGCCTTTCGGAGATGTAATGGATGGTTCATCCAGCAAATTCTTAAACAGGTACAGCGCCGTTTCAATCACAATCGAGTCCATGTAGCTAACTCCAAATAGAGCCAGGTTTTTGACGATATGTATGTGTGGCTCTTTTGCAGCACCTGAAGGCTTCTCTCCTTCCACGGTAATTAGTCGTCCGGAATACAGTGAATGTGCC
>VYDA01000508.1 GCA_009843665.1 Caldilineaceae bacterium SB0675_bin_29
TACCGCCGGCGACGGCAATGTGCCCGGCGAACACGTGCAGGCCATTCGCGGTCCCCAGGACGTAATGCTCAAGTCCTCAACCGAAATGCGCGGCAACCGCGACCAGGTCATCAACTGGTGGCAGTTTATCACCGAGCCGGAGAACAACGCCTTCCTCAACAACGAAAACCAGCAGTATATCCCGTCTGCAAAGGATGCCAAGCTCGGACCGCTTTGGTCCACCATCGGCGGTTATAAGCTGCCCCTCTATACCTACACCATCGCCTGGTGGGGCATGGGCCTCCTCTGGGACTGGGACTACTTCACCGAGTGGCGCCGGATCTTCGTGGCCTGGGTGATCGGCGACATGGACAGAGCCGAATTCTTCGAGCGCCAGCAGCGCTCCTGGGATGAAGGCGTCGCCCGCTACGAAGCCCTGCTCGCCGACCAGGAAGCAGACAGCTAAATCGTTAAATCTCTTGGTGAGCGGGCCGCGGCCTGACACGCCCTGTCCGCTCACCACATTCTCTCTCCCTCCTGCCGCTCCGATGCTACGCAAAATCCGCTTGGCCGCTGTCGGCCTGCTCCTCCTGATACTCGCCCTCCTCGCCGCCGACTTCATCCAGTCACTGGTGCGTCTAAACAACGTCGTGATTGAAGGCGAGTTCAACAAGGAAAAAGTCGTTTCCGACGGCGAAGATTCAATCATTCTCACCGTCCGCGTCACCGAAAACGGCCAACCGCGCGTCAACGACACCCTGCAGGCCTGGCTGCAACCCGGCAACGGCCTCATGATCCCCGAGTGGTCCTACACCGACGAAAACGGCGAAGTCGAAATCACCTTCACCCCCAATCCGGCCACCGCCTACGACATAAAAACGGACTCTATTATCAACGTAATCGACATCAACATCGGGCGCTGGCTCGAAGTAGACAAGAGCTTCTCTATCGAAGTCCCTGTCGAAAATCCGACTTCCTCAGACTGATCCGGTGCACACCGGAGGGGGAACTCTGGCTGCCAGTTTCGGCCTGACCAATGGATGTGACTCTCAAATAGCCCGAATGAGCGTCCCTACTGCAATTCCCGATCGACACCAGGACTTCTCGCGTGGCTCACAAAATGGTGTCGCGCGTCTCATGTCGGCCACTACGCAATACGCAATACTGATTCTCTCAAACTGAACGCATTCTAGAACGCCTCCCGGACTCGAGTTCCTGAAGTTGGCGAAGCGCACGGAGTTAGCATGACAGAAGTTACAGGAACGGCAGAACAGGACAGCGCCGCAGACGTCGGCAGAAGGACGCCCACCAGGTCGAGGGAGCTCTCTACCTGGCAGGCCATGCGCCGCTCATGGCAGGCCTACGCCCTCCTTGCCCCCATCTTCATCCTCCTCCTCATCTTCAACTACTACCCGCCCATCCTCGGCCTCCTTCGCGCCTTCTACCGCTGGCGTCCCGGTGTCGAAGCCAGCTTCGTCGGCCTCCAGCACTTTGGCGTCTACTTCACCTCGCCCGAAACCCCGCGCGAGCTCTTCAACATGTTCAAACTGCTCGCCTTCTTCTTCTTCTCCGGCGCCGTCATCCCCTTCATCATGGCCGTCCTAATCTTCCGCATCCGCGACAGCGAGTCCAAGGAGCTCTATCGCCTCTTTCTCATCATCCCTATGCTCGTACCCCTCATTGTCGTCATTCTCCTTTGGAAACAGATCTACGACCCCAACCTCGGCGTGATCAACGGCCTCTTGGAACAGTTCGGTGTCGGATTCCTGGCGCGCAACTGGCTTGGCGACACAGCCACCGCCCTCTATGCCATCATGTTCATGGGCTTTCCCTGGGTCTCAGGCGTCGGCACCCTGATTTATCTGGGCGGCCTCGGCCAGATTTCCGAATCCATATTCGACGCCTGCGAAGTCGACGGCTGCACCGGCCTCCGCCGCACACTGCAGATCGACCTGCCCCTCGTCCTGGGGCAAGTGCGTCTCATGACCATCCTCGCCGTCATTGCCGGCGTTACCTCCTTCCAACAGATACTCGTCCTGACCGACGGCGGCCCCGGCTTCGCCACCATGGTCCCAGGCCTCACCATGTTCCACAAGGCCTTCCGCACCCAGCAATTCGGCTACGCTGCCTCCATCGGTATGGTCCTTTTCGTCATCACCTTTTCCGCGACGCTCGCAGTCAACCGCACAGTCCATCCCGCAGTTGAAGACGTCCGCCACTAGGGCAAATTGAGGAAGCAAAGGCAGCTTAAGGAGACCAGCAAGTGAGTTCCACAACCTCCACCCAGGTCGCTCCCTCCACCCGGCGCCCCCTACGCTACTACCAGATCGGATCGCACCTGTTCATCACCGTCATGCTGCTCCTTTCACTCATTCCCACCTACCTCCTGATCACCTGGTCCTTCAAAAACGGCCTCCAATACCGTTGGGAGCGCTGGGCCATCAGCTTCCCCCTTCGCTGGCGCAACTACGTCGCCGCCTGGGAAATCGTCGGCGACTACATGATCAACACCATTATCGTCGCCATCATCGGCCTCATGGGAATGCTCCTGCTCTCGCTCATCGGCGGCTACGTCTTCGCCCGCATGGACTTTCCCTTCCGCGAGGCCCTCTACTACGCCATCATCGCCCTCCTGATGGTCCCCTGGGTCCTCTCTTTCATCCCCGCCTACATGGTCTACGTACGCCTCGGCCTGCTGAACACGCGCTGGGCGGTGATTATCCCCGAACTGGCAGGCTGCCCCATCTTCGGCATCTTCCTCATGCGCGCCTTCATCGCCGTAAT
>VYDA01000091.1 GCA_009843665.1 Caldilineaceae bacterium SB0675_bin_29
AAGGGCGGATTGTCTTTTACCAGGATCAAACGTGGATCGCCCGACTCCGTGCTCGCCCCCCTGCCGACCTTCTGAACCGCCCGTAATTCGACGCCTCCCTCTTGCGCAGCCTCCATAACGCCGTCAAGAAGATTTCCAATGACCTTGTGGCTGTTGGCACAGATCCCCACCCGTGCGCCGTTCGCCACCAACCGGCAGATCATCCTCGAGGCCGTAAACGTCTTGCCCGCCCCCGGTGGCCCCTGGATCGGCAGTACCCCGAAACCTGGCCTGCCAGCAATCCGCAGCGCCGCATCAAGCGCCGTCTCACCTTCGTACCGCAAGGGTTCGCCTCCGGTGCGCGGCGGCTGTCTCAGCAAGAGGTCGCGCCCCACCGCATAGGCACCATCTCCCCTTATCCCTCTGATGGCCACCTCCTCGCCGATTCGGACCAGCGCTTCTTTCTGTGCCTTGGTCGCGATGTGATCATGGGCAAAGAGCGCTTCCGGCTGAATGTCGACCACGCCGCGCGGCTTTCTGACATCGACTGTCCGGTCGCGTTCGCTGAGGACAACCAATTTCCCGAAGCGGCCGACTCCAGGTATGTACAATGTTTCCCCGCCGCGCAGATCAACGTCTTGGGCGGGGAAATGGTAGCGTAGGACAGGCTTCCCCTCTTCATCTTCACCTTCGCCGGCAAAAGTGAGATCGGCCAGCGCGGCCTTCTCGTCTATCAACTCCTCAACCGTGTAATCATTGAGCCGAAAATACTCCCACCAAACCGGTTTCTCCTCGCGCCGGTGCCAATCAAGAACATTCGCCAGCAGCCAGCGCGCCTGCTGTTCCTTGCCGCGCTCACCCGCCAAGACCGGCATGTCGGATCCAATGATCCGTCCGCTTAGCTCTTCAATCATCTTCTGCCAGTCCGAGACACTCTCCGGCGCATCCCCGTCTTCCACCGCCGGCCTCTCTATTTCCGCACCGCCCCGCACAATCTCCTGCCGGATGGATTCCAGCCAGTCGCGCAAATGTAACGTCGACGCGCAGTCGTCCCGATTGTACGCTTCGACGACCCGTCTGTCTGCCACGGCGATGTCTTCGGGGCTGCCCAGCTCCAGGCACGCGCCAAGCCTGAACAGGGCCGGGTTTACCGTCCGCAAGTCGACTGACCGCTTGAATCCGAAGAACTTCTCCATCTCTTTGAGAGAGTAGCTCTCCACGCTTGCCCGCAAACCCCCGCGTACCACCCGGTGCAGATCCACGAACAAACCCGCTCGCAACATGCTGTCTACCTCGTCCTCGCGCGTGGCATAATACCCCATAAGCCGCTTCATCGCGCTCGGTTCGTACGGCGCAAAATGGTAGATGTGCATTCCCGGGTACTGTCGCCAGCGCGCCATCACCCAATCAACATACTCTTCGAAGTTCCTCTTCTCTTGCGCATGGTCAAAGGCCCAGAGACACGTATGCTTCCCCTCCCCCGCCTCGTCCACGGTCAAATAACCGAACAGATACTCCAGCCCCTTCTCCCCAACAAATGGTGAACCTTCAAAATCAAAAAAGATGTCACCCGGCGCCGGTTCGGGGAGAAGGGCAAGCCCTGCCTTCGGTTCAGGCGCTAGCGGCTCCCACACAGGTTGGCCGCTGCGCCGCTCCTCTACCTGCACGCGCGCCTGTTCCCGCACCCGCTGATACCCGGCCGCCGCCCCCCGTTCGGGCCTCCACGCCAGCGGCAGTGCCAGTTCCGCCAAGCCTTCGGTCGTTGACACGTCCTGACTTCGAAGCTCCTCAATCTGCGAGGAGGATATCCCGGCCACCAGACAGAGGTGGTCATCGTTTCGCCGCCGCGGATCGCACAACTCCTGGTTCCAGCGGCAGATGCTGCAATGCTCCCTCGGCTCCGGATAGGTAGGGCTATGCGACTCAGCGGCTGTCTCTAGGTCCGACCGCACCAAACGGTAGTACGCCGCATAATCGTTGCAACGGTAACTCTGGGGTTCGAATTCGCTCCAGGGAACGACCACATGCATATTCTCCGGCATCACGCCCTGCACCGTCCGCACCAGGTCACTGTACAGCGAAAGTTGCAGGATCGTTCCCCCCTTCGTCTCCTGGGCCAGCTTAGTGTCAATGACTTCGTACGACCAGTCGCCCAAGTTGCTCGGCGCGTCAATCCGGCCAAGAATATCCGGCCGCCCACCCCACCTACCTTCAGCCAGCGCGCCCTGCACGATGATGTCCCGGCCTGCCCGCATCGCCGCAACCGTCGCCGCCACGGTCTCGGCGTCAATGCCCACGCCCGCGATTGTCGTCACCTCACGGCCCATCTCCTCCAGACTGCGGATAAAATCCCTTTCGTGGGCCAGCCCCCGTTCCCGCAGCAGTTTCAGTTCTGGATCCCACGCCTTCGGCGCACCTCGTCGCCCTCTCGCTACCTCCAGGTTCAGCGCGGTCAAATGCCGACACGCCAAATGCCCAACCAGATCACTCGCACTGAAGCGAATCTCCCCATCTACCAAGTCCATACTCCTCAGTTCCTCCTCAGAATCCAAAATCGACGCAGACGCATAACTTACCACAGACTCACACAACAACCGCCAAGAGAGGAATACAAGCGGTTCGCCCGCCTAGACGGTGCTGACTCTTCGCGGTTTGGGCTGGGTTCCTTTCTCTGCCTGCCTGTACGCCTCCTGTGTCTGTGTGCGGCGGAGGATTTCCTTTCATCCAGCGCCTTTTCCGAGTCAAAGTCGTCGTTCCGTCCCGAACTGAAAGCCCTATAT
>VYDA01000189.1 GCA_009843665.1 Caldilineaceae bacterium SB0675_bin_29
CTGGCGCTTCTCCTCCTCGCCAAGACGACCGTCAAGGAGTTGAACACGCCCTACGCGGTCGAGAGCGGCCACCTTTTTTTTTTTAATGATAAGGCGTACAACGAGTTCTACACCAGTGCCGAGTTCCTGAGAGCCACGCTACCCTTGCTGGATCATACGACCTTCCTGCCTAACAGCCCGTACTGGAGCGCCTGGTCGGAGGCCTACTACCTGGGCATCCAGGCCGTCGAGTCCGGCGATCTCTCGCCCTCAGAAGCGATTGAGGTCGTCGTCGAGCAGCTCCAGAACGAACTGGGCGACAACGTGATTATTGAGTAGAGTCAGGCCGGAGAACTGCTAAAGTGGAGAGTGAGGCATTCCCCCCCTCACTCTCCCTACTTCCTTCCTTTACAACCGTCCCATGTCGACGAATTCTACAGAATCGGTAACCCAGCCCTCCGGCGCCAGCCGCGGACGCTGGCTGCTTCTGGCTGCCGGTCTGGTTCTCCTGGGCGTCTTCGTTCTGCCCTGGCTGCGCTTCGTCATCATCGCCGATCAGCGCGTTGCTCTCTCTTTGACAGGGCTGCAAGCTGCAACCATTGGCGTCGTGGAAACCACCGATGGCGGACTCCTCTATCGTAGCGCGTTCTGGCTCTTCCTGGCGCCCTTGGCCGGCGCTGTCGGGTTGGCGCTGGGGGCGCTGAACCTGTTGCCGGGCCGTTCCGCCCCCTGGCAAGGCCTCCTCGCCCTCCTCGTCAGCGTAGCCTCGGCCGTAGCCGTGTGGGGCGCTTTCGCCGCCTCGCAGGAAGTCGCCCACAAGGAAAAAGTGGCCGTTGAGGCCCAGTGGGGGCTGTCGCTCGCCTTCCTTGCGCTGCTTCTTCTCCTCGCCGGCGGCCTCATCCTGCTGCGCGAAGCCAGCGGCCGGAAACCCGCCTTCCGCGCCGCGCTCGACGCGCTCAACTTCATGGCGCCGGGCACCGTGCTCGTCATCGTCTTCTTCTTTCTACCTGCTATCATCCTCTTCATCCTCAGCCTCACCGATCTCTCCAGCGCCAACTTCAGCGAGCCCTGGACCTACGTCGGCTTTGACAACTATAAACGTATGTTCAGCGACCGCTTCTTCCCCAAGATCCTGCGCAATACCTTCCAATACGTCGCACTTACCCTGTTGTTCTTCAACGTCGGCCTGGCCCTGCTGCTCGCTCTTCTGACCGCCCACGTCAGCCGCCGTGTCGGCTTTCTCTTTCGCCTTCTCTGGCTGCTGCCCCGCATCACCCCGTCCGTCGTCTACATCGTCATGTGGCAGCGCATCGCACAGCAGCCTCCCTACGGCATACTCAACCAGTTTCTCGGCTGGCTTGGCGTCGAAAACCAGCCCTACTGGATCCCCGAAGCCCCATGGGTCTTTGTCGTGCTCGTCAACGGCTTCGTCGGCGCCTCCTTCGGCATGATCATCTTCACCTCCGCCATCGAAGCCATCCCCGCCGACCTGATCATCGCCGCCAAAGTGGACGGCGCCGGGGACCTTGCTCTCATCCGCGACATCACCCTGCCTCTGCTGCGCTGGCCCCTGCTCTTCGTCGTCACCTACCAAACGCTCTCGCTGCTCGTCTCATTTGAGTATATCCTCCTGCTCACAAACGGTGGGCCGGGCCTCTTCACCACCGAAGTGTGGGCGCTCACAGCCTACAAGCGCGCCCTGCAGACCTATTTCGGCTCGAACCAGTGGGCATACGGCGCCGCCTGGGGTTTCGTTCTCGTCCTGATCGGCGCCATCCTGTCCGTAATCTATCTACGAGTCTTCCGCTTCAACGATCTCGTTCAGGAGCCGAAAATAGATGTGTTGTAAGGCGCAGAAGCCTTATTTTCCCGTCCGCAGCCAAAGAACATTCCGGATGGAACGAAATCAAAATGAGATTCGAAGGGATGGCATATGCGTAGTGGAGTAGGGCCGGTAAAGGTCTCGGGTACGCTCTCCACCGTCCAAATGACCCTGAGTTCCAGGCGTATTTCGCCCGGACAGGCACTCCCCTATCTCCTGCTCACTCTCACGATCATTCCAATCCTGGCCGGTTATGCCTGGGTCCTTGTCGCCACCTTTTCCCAACGTACCAACGGCCTCCTCCCTCGCGACGCGCAGGGCAATCTCGGCGGCCTCACTCTCGATAACTGGCAATTTCTGGCCGAACCGGACGTCTGGAAAGCCACGCTCAACTCCTTCGGTATCGCCATGAGCATGGTCATCGGCGTCGGCGCCATCTCCGCCCTCGCCGCCTACGCACTCTCCCGCATGAACTTCCCCGGCCGCAAGGGCTTCCTCGGCATGACCATGGTCCTGCACGCCTTCCGACCCGAAATGCTCCTCATCGCCATCTTCCAGGTTCTGCTGTTCATCGGCGGCATCCCTCTGATCGGCAACTTTTTCGGCTTCAATACCGTCGGCGGCGTCGCCCTGGTCATGGTGACCCTCGATCTCCCCCTCGGTATCTGGCTCATGAAAGGCTTCTTTGACAACCTCTCCTGGGACATGGAGCGGGCCGCCCTCATCGACGGCGCCATCCGCTTTCGCGTCTGGTGGGAAATCCTCCTCCCACAGATTCGCCCCGGCCTCGCCGCCCTCTCCATCTTCATGTTCATTCAGGGCTGGAACGCCTACCTCATCCCCTTTACCTTTACAATCGGCTCCAAGGTCGCCAACCTGCCGGTCTACATCAACAGATTTTCCGGCGATACCAGCCTTGTCAGTTGGAACTTCGTCGCCGCCATCGGGCTCTTCC
>VYDA01000618.1 GCA_009843665.1 Caldilineaceae bacterium SB0675_bin_29
ACCTCACCCTCCCGCTTGAGAGCATCGAACCGGGCGTCTACACCGTCGTCTGGCAGACCCTCTCCAGCGTCGACGGCCATGAGTGGGTCGGCTCTTTCCCCCTCACCATCCTGCATCCCGACGGCACCCGTCCCGTAGGCACCGCCGTCCAGGTCCGCGTCAATCGTCAACAAGGGCTTCCGCCACTTACCGATTCCTTCCTCCGCTGGCTCTCACTCCTGGGCGCAGCTCTGCTGGCCGGACCGCTTTCCATCCGCTGGTTTCTGGCGCAATCAAGGACCGACAAAGACCCCGAGAGCCTCATCGAAACGCTGATCAGATCAACCGCCTTGGTCGGCGTTCTGCTCCTGCTGGCATCCGGATGGCTGCAATTCCTGTTCAAGTCCCTGCGCCTCGAAGGTACTGATGGATTCCTGGAACTCCTGCTCGCCACCCGACCGGGTCGACTCCTCCTTATCCGGCAGACGCTGCTGGCGGGCGTCATTCCCCTGCTTTACCCCAACGGCTGGGCTAAGATTCTCTTTCGCCGGCCCGTTCCACCCGATTTAGCCCCCCGCCTGTGGCCAATTCTCTACGTGCTCCATACGTGGCTCATCGGCTTCGCGCTGGGGGGAACCATAATCTACGGCCCGAATCTGTGGATCTTTGCGGCCGTGATCATGTTCGTGTGCAGCGCCTGGTCCGAACTCCTCTTCGGCGGCGAACAAACGTGGCACAGGGCCTTCCCCCAGCGTACCTGGGCCACCCTGCTTTCGGCAGCCGCACTCTTTACTTTTGCTGCCAGCAGCCACGCCGCTGCCGCCTCCGGCAGTGGTTGGGCCGTCGCCGCTGACTTCGCCCATCTGGTTGCCGCCGCCGTCTGGGCCGGCGGTCTCATCTTTTTGGCGCTCCTGCTGCTCCAGCTTCATCGACGGCGTACACTGCCCGACCCCGACTGGATGGTCCTCCTGTTGACCCGCTTCTCCCTGAGCGCCCAGATAGCGGTCTTCATACTGGCCCTGACCGGTCTCTTCGGCAGCTTCGTGCAACTGCCGGACGCCTCCAGCCTCTTCACCACAACCTACGGGCGCGTCCTGCTCATCAAACTGGTGATCGTCGCCGCCATCCTCGCCCTCGCCTACTTCAACAATCGTGCAGTAAAGCGGGCCCAGGATACCGTTGCCCGCACCTCCGAGCTCAGCCGCTTCACGCGTCGCGTAGCAGCCGAAGCTGGCATGGCTGCCGTGCTGTTAATTTCAGTGGCAGTGCTTGTGCAGACTCCCACACCGAACCTTCCGCCGCCAACTGCCCCCGCCGCTCCCTCTCTGCCCTTCAACGAAATGGCTTACGATGGAGACCTGGCCGTCCACTTGCAGATAACGCCCAATCAGGTCGGCCACAACCGCTATTGGGTTCATCTCTCCCATCCCGACTCCTCTGACATCGGTGAAGTCCAGCTGGTGCGTCTCTTCTTCTCCCACGAGTCAGGTGAAATGGGGCAAGCGCGCCTCGATCTGGTCGACCTGGGCGAGGACGCCTTCGCCGCCGAAGGCGCCTTCCTCAACCGCGATGGGCAGTGTAATCTGTCAGTATACGTACGCCGCAGAGGCATGGACGACGCATTGGCCGAAATCGCCGTCCCCGTCCCGTCAGCCGAAACCGTGCAGCAGACCGCCCGCTCCCCCTGGCGCAACCCTGTTCCCCGGCTGCCCGCGGAAGCAGTGGTCGGCGCGCTGCTGATCGCCTTGTCGCTTGTCCCGCTCCTCTGGCGTCGTCAGTTGTTGATCGCCAGCCGTCCCCTGTACATCGTCTTGGCGATGGGCGCCCTCTTCTTCTTCCTCAGCGGCGCGCTCCTTGCCCTGACCACCCTCCTGTAACCCACCGGCCCTGCCGGCTGTTCTACCTGCCCTCCAGAACCGCGACTTCAGCGCGCAGCAAGAACCCAGTCTGCAACCGCATTCAGACCCACCTACCCCATGCCTTCTGCCCGCTCAGGCCTGTCTTCAGCGTCCCGACCCGACCGCATATCTTTCTCTTACACTCCGCAAACGTGCCTGTGATGAACGCAGACTACACTGAATTCAGAAAACAAACTGCCTGTGCAGGAATACAATTTGCTACGGAAAGGAAGAAATAAATGAGATTCGATCGCTTGACCGAGAAGGCAAGTGAAGCAATTGTCGAGGCCCAGAACGAGGCCAGGGAATACAAGCATGCCAGCATCGAGCCGGAGCATCTCCTACTCGCACTCCTGCGACAGCAGGGAGGCGTCGTGCCTGCCGTGATCGATCGCATGCGCGGTGATAGGCAAAGACTACAGGCCGGCGTGGCACAGCTCCTCGCCGCCAAGTCACGCGTCAGCGGCGGCGCAATGGAAATGCGAATAGGCCGCGATCTGGCACAGCTTCTCGAAGAAGCCGAAACCATCGCCGCCAACATGAAGGACGAGTACACATCCACCGAGCATCTCCTCATGGCGATGGCCTCGTCCCGCAACGGTAGCGTCCGCCAGCTGTTGGAGCGCCACGGCGTCGACTACAACACTATCATGCAGGGCCTGGCCGCCGTGCGCGGCAGCCAGCGCGTCACCAGCCAGACCCCCGAAGCCCAGTACGAGGCTCTCGCAAAATACGGCCGCGACCTGACCGCCGAGGCCGGCAAAGGCAACCTCGATCCCATCATCGGCCGCGATCAGGAGATCCGCCGCGTCGTGCAGATCCTCAGCCGCCGCACCAAGAACAACCCGGTCCTCATCGGCGAGCCCGGCGTCGGCAA
>VYDA01000566.1 GCA_009843665.1 Caldilineaceae bacterium SB0675_bin_29
AAGGCAGTAGAAGCCACTGAAGCTAGTCCGTGCCGCGATCACGGCGCCGTAAGCGCCACAACCCGCAAATGGGGAAAATCTTGACCAGCAATAGCCATCCCCACCCCAGGTCCGGTCCGGTGCGAATAGTGCCAACAACAAGAGTCTGTAGCGTCTGACGCAGCCCTTCGAGTGAACTGAACAATCCCTGCTGAGAGGGCCAACCGAGTAACCGCTCAATGCCGGTTGGCAGCCAAGGCAAGTAGGCCAGCAACGCCAGGAAGTTCAGGATCAGGAACAACACGATGGGCTTCCGGCGATCCGAAATTCCTCCTGCGACTTCGAAACTGTCGCCAAATGCCCTGCCTCCTACAGGAAGCGGCCGCAGGCTGCCCAGCCACCACCAGAAGGCGGTCCCTATGGCCGCTGCCAGCTGTACAGCAAAAAAGTAATGTGTCCACAGGCCGGCCGCGGCCGCCACAAGATAGACTGCAGCGTATCTGGCCACTGCTGGGCTCAGGCCTTGCACCGCCACACGTCTTCCCATGGCGACGGTCGCCCACATCAATGCCGTGCCTTCCAGGGTCAGCAGCGCGTACATACGCGCTTCCTGGTTGTAGAAGACCTGAAAAGGATTGACGGCGGCCAAAAAGGAGGCGAGGAGCGCAATTTCGTAGCGGTTGTCTTCGACGCCTGCGGCAATCTCCCGCCCGATAAGGTAGACCACCACCACAGTGAGGAAGCCGGACAGTGCGGAAAAGCTGCGCATCCCCCAAGCTGAAAAGCCGAATGGACCGGCCCAGAGCTTCAGCAGCCAGTAGTAGCCGGGCGGATGGATATCGGCTGCGGCGTCTCTGGCTATCTGATCGAGGCTGCGTTGGGCCACTGCCCAGGAGTTGCCTTCGTCGTGCCACAGGGAGGAGCAGGTGAGGCAATAGAAGCGTACGAAAGCAGCGAGTACCAGAATGGAGACGAAGATGGCGCAGCGCAACAGAGACGGTCGCGCCGTCATCTTCAACATCGTTCAGTCTTGACTGCCAACGCTGGCAATGAAAGCCTTGACCGATTCATAGACCGGCTGCGGGGTGAAGTCCGGCGCCAGGAGACGAAAGTACGCCTCCGGCTGTCGATTTCGCTCCCAGAGGTCGGTGGCTCGCTTCAAGTACCACACATTGGCGACACCCAGCCAGGGCCAATCATCGATTATGCGTCCATAGGCCAAAGGCAGGTTCCTTGACTGCTCTTCGAGGCTGACTCTTCCATATCGCGGTTCGACGTCTGATGGCGCCGCATTCCAGTTCATCTCGCTTATCCAAATTGGCTTGTGCCCGTCACCGTTGGCGACCATCAGATCGCGTATATACTGCGGCCGGCCGAAGTTCATGACCCGAGGATGCATGCGCCGGTCGGTCGGCCCTGACCAGAGCCCATATCCTTGAGTCGCCATCACATCGAAGTAGCTTGCCGCACCGGCATCGTACATTCTCTGCAGGAAGAGAAGGTCGGAAAAGCTGCGCCCGGGAACCGTGGTTCCGTCCAGATCAACTGTCGCGGCCAGGGCGCCGGCAATAATCACGGCATCGGGGTCGACCGCACGGATCGCTTCTGCGCCCACCTTGAGCAACTCGACGTAGGCTTCCGGATCAATTGGAAAGTTGCCCCATTCGGGGTAGATATTTGGTTCGTTCCACAGCTGGTAGAACTGAACGCGGCCCCGGTAGCGGTCGGCGATGGCGCCGGCGAAATCGGCAAAATCCTGGTAGCTGTCAGGAGGGGCGTACGATCCCGCCTCGTTGCCTTCCGCCCGGCTCCAGGCCGGTGGATTGGAGATCCTGACAATCAGGTTCATATTGTACTGACTGGCGAGATCAACGATGTGATCGTATTTTTCCCAGGAGGAACGGGCCGGCTCATGTCGCCGGTCTTCGAAGTCGCCTTTGCCGTGAACCTCGATGTCCTCCCAGGGAAACTCCTGGCGCAACCACTTGAAGCCGGCCTGCGCGGCCAGCTGTACTGCACGCTCGCGTTTGGTCGGCTCAACCTCCTGCTCAAGAAAGACATTAACGCCGAACGGAGAAACGTCGGCATGCTCCATGGCACCTTGCGGGTCAAGCTGCGGCCGCGGGCGTAACATCTTCCCTGCCAAATCGGTCACACCTTTGATTTGAGGCAGAAAGTCCGTTTCACCCGTCTGCGATCCCATCCACCGGCGGCCGGGGTTCAACGACAATAGCAAGAGGGCCAGTCCGCCGCACAGCAGCAGGCCGGCCCAAAGAGTCAAAGTCTCAAGTACAGCGCGTTTCACAATTCTCGAAGCTATAGTCGGGTGGTTGCTAAAATCCTCAAGGTACGTCTGTGTCGTCCTCCGGACACTTATTGCTGTGATACGGGCATAGATTCTATTCTACTTCAGCCAGCGGGCTACTTTGGCACTGAAGAAGTGAGGGCTCGGATTCCCGTCTTAGCACAGTGATTCATGCCTTTTCCTCTTGGAATTACCGATAGAGACCGGGCACTGGAAACTCTCGGTTGAAAAGTCAGTGGTTCAGTTCTGTACACGCCCCACGTAAATCGCTGAAGTCAACAGGCAAATTGTAACTGGGATCGATGGAAAGCCAATGCAAGAGGGCGAACGCCTTCCCATCTGAGCGCTAATTCCTCCTGAATGTAATGTCATTACAGGTCTGGCCCCCGCTGAGGGTCTTGGTCCACTTATCGGTTATTGGAGAAAGGGGCCCCGTCGCCGAACCTGACAGCCCACGATCCCTCGGCACG
>VYDA01000660.1 GCA_009843665.1 Caldilineaceae bacterium SB0675_bin_29
GTGTGCAGCCTTTCCTGCCCCCGTAGCTCAGAGGATAGAGCAGAGGTTTCCTAAACCTTTGGCCGTAGGTTCGACTCCTACCGGGGGCGCTCTCCTCCGCACTTCCCCAAAGAAGGTGTCACAAATAAAAAATGGGAGACGCAACCGCGCCTCCCACCCCGTACCTTCTTTCTCGTCTGTCCCCAAATGAGAACCATTAACCCCCCGTCGTGAACGGATACAGGTCGCGGCCGAGACGCCGGAATGGCAGATCGCGCAGACTGTGCACGCTCGGCTCCGCCACCACGTGGATCGCGCCCGCCCACGATTCAAACGCGGCCCGAAAATGCGTGCTCGATTTTACGCCAATGTACCGCATCTGCCGCGGGTCCAGGTCCAGTGTCCGCGCAAAAGCCGTATCAAATGGCTGTTCCCGTCCGCTCACCAGAAGCACGTGGATCCCATCCTGCACTACGTGCGCCGACAGGCCCATATTCCCGCTCAATCCCGCGTACATCGGCCCGTCATACCGAAATGCCCCGTCGGACAGCGCCGCAACCTCCACCTCCATCGACACCGGTTCCCCCTGCAGCGGGGACGACTTGCCGCCCACCTCCAGGGCCAGCCGCGCGCCGACACCTGCCTCGTGACACAGCGCCGCCGCCTCTGGGTCGACAATGTAGAGCACGCACGCGTCCTCCAGCTGCATGTCGACGAATGTCTGCAACACGCCCGTACTGTCGCCCGGCGATCCGCCGCCCGGGTTGTCATGCAAATCGGCCAGAATGATCGGGTAACGCCCGGCCGTTTGCGCCCTTTCCAATGCCGTACGCGCCGGCAGCAACTCCATCTGCCAGTCCTCCCGCCGCGCATATACCCACTCTCCCAACTCGTCGGCCAGCTCCTGGGCCAGAGCCTGGTCATCGTCGGTCACGACGTATACCGAGGCGCCCATATCCGGCACGTCAGCCAGGAAAAAGCATGTAGCGATCGAGCCGCACACGACGCCCGGCAAGGACTCGATCCTGTGCAGTTCAGCGATAGCATCCCGCATCGGCGGATGCGCGGTCACCTGGTTCAACCCCCACACCATCGGAATCTGGTGCAATGCCATCGTCGGCCGCAGACCCTCGCGCACAATCCGCACCAGCACGTCCGCGCACTCGCGGCCGCGCGCCGACATGTCCACCTCCGGATAGCTCTCCCGCCCGATCAGGACATCCGCCATCTCTACCATCTGCTGCGACACGTTCGAATGAATGTCGAGCTGCGCCAGAACCGGCACCCCAGGACCGACCGTCTCCCGCACCGCCGCCAGCAGATGACCCTCCCCATCCCCTAACCCGTCCGGCCCGTCCAGGTCGCCCACCGACATAGAGCCGTGCAGCTCCAACAGCACGCCGTCCAACGGCATCGCCTTCGCGATCCCGTCCAATATGCGCCCCAACAGCTCATCATACAGCGCCCTCGGCGTCGGCGCGCTCGGGTGTGGTTCTCCAAACAACGTCGGAATCAGCTCGAAGTCATGCGCTTCCGCACCCTCGATAAAGCCGCCGATCGGCGTATTCGTCCCCGCAAACGTACTCAGGATCCCGTCGCCCTCAAGAAGGAACCTCTCCCGATAACTCTCAATCGTCGTCGGCACCGGCGTGAACGTACTGCTCTCATGACTCAGCCCACCCGTCGCAACCCTCATCTGACACTCCCCTCTAAACGCCGTCCACCCACGAGGCAGTTACCGACCACTGACCACTGACCACTGCAGTTCTGACCACTAACCACTGCCGTCATCCGGCTCCGGCAAAACCAGACCGTGCACGAATCCGCCGTCAACCCGCAATATCGACCCGGTCGCATAGTCCGCATCATCGCTGGCCAGATAGGCCGCCGCCTTGCCAATATCCTCCGGCACGCCTATCCGCCCCCAGGGAATCCGCTTTCCGCCTTCCGCTATCTCCTCCTCGCTATAGAAGCTGCGTTCACCCGGCGTATCGATCCAGCCGGGATTGATTACGTTGACATTGATGCGGTCCCCTGCCAGCTCCGCCGCCATCGTGCGCCCCAGGTGATTGATCGCCGCCTTCGACATGTTGTATGCGCCGCTGCTGGGAAACGCGATCTCCTCGTGCACCGAGCTGATGATCACGATCTTGCCCCGGCTGCGCCCTGTGAGAGGCTGCTTCAGCATCTGCTGCGCCGCCAGCTGGCATGTGTGAAAAACGCCGAACTGCGTGACCTCGAACGTCCGCATCACGTTCTCCCACTTCGCCTCCACCACCGGCTCCCGGATCGACACCGCTGCATTCGCCACCGCCACGTCAATGCGCCCAAAGCGCTCAACCCCGCCCTGGATCATCGCTGAAATCGCATCGCGGTCCGAAACGTCTGCCTGCCACACCAGCGCCTCACTACCCATCCCCCGGATCTCCTCAGCCGCGCTGTGGGCTTCCGCCTCCGAAGTACGGTAGTTCACCACAACATTGGCGCCCTCCTCCGCCAGGCACAGCGCGATCCCGCGCCCAATCCCCAGCGACGCACCCGTGACCAGCGCCGTCTTTCCCTCAAATCGTCTCATCGCAAAACTCCATTTCTAATGCACTTTCTTTCAACCAAAGAACCCGCATGGTCCCTGAAAAGTCTTCTTCGCGCCCCTTCGCGGCTCTTCGCGGATAGATAAGAAATGTTCATCGTGGCCCTTCGCGGAAAACCCTCAACTGAACCAGTAGGAATACAACTCCGACTGCCACAGATGGAAGCGCAAGCGCACAGT
>VYDA01000249.1 GCA_009843665.1 Caldilineaceae bacterium SB0675_bin_29
CCAGTGGATCAATCCAGAAAGTCCGACGGGGCGGCAGCCGCTTCACCACGTGCCCAGCGCGCATTTCTGTTTCGGTGTCGAGGATGTGCCGGCCACCTACGAACGCTTGAAGGCGGCAGGCGTGGAGATAGTTTCGCCGCCAGTACGTTTCGAGGGCGAGGGCGATTGGCACGTACTTTTCTTCTATGATCCAGACGGTAATCTGCTCGAATTGAACGAAATTGGCACCGGTGAACAGGTGCCGCATGACTTCAACTGGAGTACGGCCTGAACGGTTCCTGTGAGATCGAGATGGCTCGGGACCATTGATGAATCCTCGTAGTCGGGCATTGGCAATTGCCGCGATGTAAACTCAGCAAAAGGAAAAATCATGCGAGATGTTGCCTACTGGCCCAAGACATTTCTGGATGAAGTGGAGGGGCGAACGGTCGACGATGGCATCCTGTTCTGGGCGCTTGGCGGCCCGAGTTTCGTTTACCGCACGCCGGAGACGATGATCTGGATCGATCCCTACTCCTACGGAACGCCCGATGATGCCGTGCCGGGCGCCTACCGATCGACGGCCATCCCCGTCAAGCCCGACGAAGTAAGCGTGGCCGACATTATCATCTCCACCCATGACCACGTAGATCACTGCCACGACGGCACCCTCTTGCCCATCGTGGAAAACACCGATGCAGTCTGTGTTGCACCGCGCTCCTCGGCGAAACTGATGCGGGAGTTTGGCATTGCCGACGACCGAATCCGTGAGGTGGCGCCGGGCGACTCGTTTCAGGTCAAAGACGTAGAATTGCAGGTCTATCCTTCCTACGACCCGAATGAGCCGCACGCGGTGACATTCGTCTTGTCGTCTGGTGGGACGAAACTCTTTGTCTCCGGCGACACCTGGGACGGTCCTTCCATGGCAGCGATCGGTGCGGAGCATGAACTGGACTTGGCACTGCTGGCCTTTGGCAGAACGTGGTACATGGAGATTGAGGAGTTTCTCTCGGTGGCGCAGAAACTCGGCCCCAAGACGCTTCTGCCCTTTCACTGGGAATTCTGGCGCAACCACACCGGCGACATCGGCAAGCTCTTTGAACTTTACTACCAGCAGCAGCCGGAGTTCGACATGCGCATTCTGCTTGTTGGCGACTCGCTCGAGTTGCCGGCCAGGAACGGCAGCTAACGGTTGCTGGGCTTGCGATTCCAAGCCTGGAGGTAAGACCAGATGGGTCGATTGCAAGGAAAGGTCGCTATTGTCACGGGGGCGGGCCAGGGCCTCGGGCGGTCGACTGCGTTGCGGTTTGCGACCGAAGGCGCCAAGGTGGTCGTTGCCGATATGAACCGGGTGACCGCCCACGACACGGTCACTACGATCACCTCCTTTGGCGGTGAGGCGATAGCAGTCATTGTCGACGTGAGCCTCGCCCAAGATGCCGAAAGGATGGTGACGGACACATTAGCCGAGTTCGGCCGCATCGACATACTTGTAAACAACGCGGCTACATTCGGGAGCGGCAGACATATCGCCGAGATCGATGAAGAAGATTGGGACCGCGTGATGCGGGTGAACCTCAAAGGGCCGTTCCTGTGCTCGAAGTTCGTGATTCCCGCGATGTTGCGCCAAGGCGGCGGCAGCGTTGTATTTGTGTCGTCAATGTCCGGTGTGGTGGCGAACGAAATGCAGGCTGACTACAACACCTCTAAGCACGGTCTCATCGGCCTGGCCCGTTGCCTTGCACAGGACTGCGGAGAAGGCGGCATTCGCGCCAACGTAGTGTGCCCTACGGGCATGAACACGCCGATGATGGCGCGCACGCCCGCGGAAAACGTGGCGTCCTACGCAGCCATGACCATGTTCTCCCGGTTCGCCGAACCTGAGGAGGTCGCCAATGCGATCCTGTTCCTGGCCAGCGACGAGGCTTCATACATTACCGCGGCCGTACTCATGGTAGATGGCGGCGCTACCGCGATCCAGCCTTCAGACCGGCAGCTCAGGGAGGGCGCGGCCAGGTATCTGCGCCGCGCCGGAGGGGATTGGGCCTGAGGCTGCCTCGCTTCGTCCCGGATTCGCGGTTCCCGCCGTGTTCCCAGCAGCTCGATTCTCGGTTCCCCAGATTGGCAAGGAGAATACAGCGATGAAAGTCAAGGCACTCGATCATATTGCTATTACGGTCAGCGACACCCAAAGGGCCCTGGAGTTCTATGTCGGCAAGCTGGGCCTGAAGCAGGTCGAGCAGCACCAGTTGGAAGGAGAAAAGTCGGACATGGCGGGAGGACTGCAGGGTTCGCGTGCGCAGTCAACCCGCTTGGCCGCCGACGATACGCCGGGGATCCTCATAGACCTGCTCGAATTCTTTACAACGCACGGGGACAAGCACGTCACCCCACTTGGCTCTGTCGGGTCCTGCCATTTCGCTCTGACCGTTGAAGACTTGCCGGCAACCGTGGACGTGCTGAGAAAGTCCGGCGTAGAGTTCATTTCGGGGCCCGTGAATTTCGAGCTCACTGAAGGTTCGGTCAGTGTCTGCTTCTGTTACGACCCTGACGGCAATCTGGTCGAGTTGATGGAGGAGTATGAACATTGAGAGGGGTCTTGCAAGCATTGGGGGGCAGAAAAGTTTGGCGAATGGGCGTGCAGAACTGGAACCAGAAATGCACAGAGGTTCGATTGCTGTAGCGTCGAATTTGCATGATGGGAAGAGGGGTGTATCCCAGATTTGGGGTGGGAACAGTCTGGCGGTGAATCGGCGCCAGCGGTGGCTG
>VYDA01000414.1 GCA_009843665.1 Caldilineaceae bacterium SB0675_bin_29
TTGCCAGGCTGGAAAGTGCGATCCATTTGTATCCGAACAGCGGTTTGCGGGAGAAGACAGGCAGCAATTCACTGACAATGCCCAAGCCGGGCAGCACGAAGATATAGACGGCCGGGTGGCTGTAGAACCAGAACAGATGCTGGAACAGGACCGGGTCACCGCCGCCGACCATGGGGCTGACCTCACCCAGAATCCCGCGCGGGTCGAAGAAACCCATTCCAATTGCTCGCTGCACAGAGACCATCAGAAAGCTCGTGCCGATTAGCTGCGTGGCGGTAAGCTGCAGGAGGCTGGTGGCAAACACGGCCCAGCAGAAGATGGGCATGCGGAAGAGGCTCATTCCCGCGGGTCTCATGCGCAGAATTGTTACCAGAAGATTCAAGGAGCCGACGATAGAGGAAAGGCCAATTGCAAAGACGCCCAGGAAGAAGAGCTGATAGCCGATTGGCCCGCGTGCGCTAAGGGGAGGATAGGCGGTCCAGCCGGCGTCCCAGCCGCCGACAAAGAGGCTGAGCAACAACAGAATGCTGCCGGGCACGTTGAACCAGAAACCGAGAGCATTGAGGCGGGGAAAGGCCATGTCCTCGGCGCCGATCATGAGAGGCACGAGGTAGTTACCCATGCCGCCAACGCCAAGGAGGATCGCGAATATCATGATCATGCCGTGCATGCCGATAAAGCTGTTGTACAGGTCGAGGCCAAGGAACTGCAGGCCGCTGCGCGTCAGTTCGGTGCGGAAGATCATGGCGACGGTGCCGCCTACCATAAGCAGGAGGATTCCCCAGACTGTATACTGAACGCCGATTACTTTGTGGTTATAGTCGACGCTGAAGTAGCGGGTCCAGGCCGGCTTGTCGACGGGAGGGCCGTGGTGCATCGGCGTAGGAATGCCCTTGGTCCACTTCAACCAGTCATCGAGCGAGCCGACGCCGAGGAGGAAGCCGATGATACTACAGACGGCGCCGACGGTCCAGGCCGGTTCGGCGGCCCAGGCTTCCCAGCCGAGCAGTATGCGTACGGCGCAGGTCAGCAACATACCGATGACCATGCCAAGGACCTGGCCAACGAGGCCGCGTGCGATTCCTAGAGTGAAAAGCGACATTGAGAATCTCCTGCCAGGAGTTTCAGGGCTAGACTTCCGTGTCGTGCGTAAACGGCAAATCCGCGCATCGTTGTCGTCGCGGGACGCGTCATTCCTGCAACTGGGCGACCTGCTCGGACTGCCAAAGCTTGAAATCTTCCTGGCTGACAACGCGGACGGTGGCCAGCATACCGCTGTGGTTTGTGCCACACAGCTCGGCGCAGCGCAGCACATATTCGCCGATCAGATTGGGCGTGAAGCGCACATGCGTGACCATGCCAGGAACGTTGTCCTGCTTGACACGAAACTCCGGCACCCAGAAGCTATGCAGGACATCGTCTGAGGTCAGATCCATGCGAATTGGTGTGTCTACGGGCAAGACCAGATCAGGTGTGACGGCGCCGGACTCCGGATAGGTAAAGAGCCAACTCCACTGCCTGCCTTCGGCAATGATTACGTATTCATCGGGATTGGGCCTGGTCAGGTCGATCAACATAGTGGTTGCAATCCAGGAGAAATAGACCACAATGAAGCAGGGAACGACCGTCCAGATTATTTCGAGGAGACCGTTACCGTGAATGTGCTCGCCGTCGCCTTCATCGCCTCGAGCGCGGAAGACGATCAGAGCGTAGCACATAAATACAGCGACGAGAGCAAAGAGAAATGCGATCAGCCAGATGTGCAGGTCAAAGAGGTAGTCGATAGGGCCGGCTTCGACGACTGCGGCCGCCGATTTGAGGAGGACGGTATCCAGCACCCAGTATACGAGCAAAGTACAGATCACAATCAACACGGTTGCGATGATAAAGTGTCGACGGTTTTTCGCCATACCTCTTTCCTCAACGGGCCCAGACCGGATCGTCTTTTGTTGAACCTGCGGGGGCGCGTTCCGAGTGCGGCGTGCAGACGTTTTCAGTGCGGAAGCAACTCCCGAACGACATTGTACAAAAAGGCACAAAACATGTCAAAGAAATGGCGGGTATAGTTGCATAGAGGAGTCGCTGTGGTCAGTAATCAAAACAGGGCAATCGCATCCTATTGGGATTGAACTCACCAGAGATCGTCAGTTTTGCAACCGGCAAGGTAGCGTTTGGCAAAGATTCCGGTTTGGGCGCTCTTCTGTCAGGGTAAGAGGTTGAGAGCCATGCAGCGCAAAATGGTCAAGTTGCGTTGCGCATGAGAGCCTTGGGTGCTGATGCGCGCATCTCATTCTTCGTAGACCGTTTGTCCTGGTGGTGTGGCACAGGCATTCTCGTGTGTGTGTTGCACGAGAGTTTACGAGCGTTTACAAGTGTTTGCGTGATGTCCTAACAACAGTACATGAAAATCGTTCGATGGGTTGTGATGAGGGATTCGCTGGTGCACGTGGGCGCGTATTAGGTCAAACCAAAGATGTACAAGCGTTGTGCGTCCGGTGATATGGTGGGACGCAGTTGGCGTCAAGAGTCGGGTCATGTCGGGTAATGTCGGGTCAAGTAGGCCAAAGTCGGGTAAAGTCGGGCGAAATTTTTTTTCTCCGGTTCTTGTCGTCGTTACGCTTTTGCATCAGTTTTTGCGTGTCCGGAGCCTGTTCCCGGTTCTGGCAAGTTCGCCACGATGCTCATCCACTACTCCAACAGACGGCAGACTCATGCCGGTTCGCTGGCGGTGGGGGG
>VYDA01000329.1 GCA_009843665.1 Caldilineaceae bacterium SB0675_bin_29
GAGGGGGACGCTGACGGAGTTGCTGACGAGTACGCGCAGCCACTGGTAGCGGGGGGGGAGGCGGCTGACGAAGAGGTGGTAGATCTCGGTGTCGACGAGTTCGCTGACGAGCTCGGCGATGATGGAGGCGCAGACGATGCGCCAGAGGGGCGCGAAGATGGCGCTGAATTCGGCGCCGCCGAAGGAGTTGGGGTCGCTGGGGACGGAGGCCGACCACATGAGATAGAGCACCATGCCCAGGTTGATGACGGCGGCGGTGACGATCAGGAGCTGGGCGTTGCGCTTGCCGAGCGTTTTGTGGACGAGGTCGCGCAGGGTGAAGGTTACGGGGTAGACGAAGGTGCCCATGTCGACGGCGAGGCCGGCGACGACGCCGATCTTGAGGCTGGCGATGTCGGCCATCATCTGGGCGGCGATGTAGGCGGCCACGACGACTACGGCCATTTTCGACAGTGCGGACGCGCCTTGATGGAGGCGCGTTTGTTTTGGTAAGGCGCGATCTGACACGATACAATCTCTCTATGTTTTTGTGTGGCGGCAACTTCGACCGCCGGCATTGCTGCCACTGCCTCCCGCGCAGACGGGATTACGGGGAGAGGCAGGCACCCATTTTAACACGGGGTCGTGTCATCGTCAGGATGGGACGGCCAACAGGGGAAGGCGAGAGTCAGACCTATGCCCAAGCGCACTAATATTTCTTCGATTCTGATCATCGGTTCCGGTCCGATCGTAATCGGGCAGGCGTGTGAGTTCGATTATTCGGGCGCGCAGGCGTGCAAGGCGCTGAAGGCAGAGGGATACAGGGTGGTTCTGGTCAACTCCAATCCGGCCACGATTATGACCGACCCGGAGATGGCTGACGCCACCTACGTGGAGCCGCTTACGGTCGAACTGCTGGAGAAGATCATCGCGGAGGAGCGGCCGGACGCGCTGCTGCCGACGGTGGGCGGACAGACGGGCCTCAACCTGGCGGTGGCGCTGGCGGAGCAGGGCGTGCTCGAACGGCACGGTGTGGAGCTGATCGGGGCGAATCTGCGGGCGATGCAGGTGGCGGAGGACCGGGACCTGTTCAAGCAGGCGATGACGGAGGTGGGGTTGGAGTCGCCGCGCAGCCGCATCGCACATACGCTGGAAGAGGCGCGGGAGATTTTCGAGACGGTTATCGGTCGCTTTCCCATTTTTATTCGACCCAGTTTTACGCTGGGCGGCAGCGGCGCGGGTACTGTTTTTACGCAGGAGGAGTTTGACGAAAAGGTGTCGTGGGGGCTGCGCGAGAGCCCGGTGCATACGGTCCTGGTGGAGGAGTCGCTGATCGGCTGGAAGGAGTATGAACTGGAGGTGATGCGGGACCGCGCGGACAATTTCGTGGTGGTGTGCTCGATCGAGAATCTGGACCCGATGGGCGTTCACACGGGCGACAGCATCACGGTGGCGCCGTCGCAGACGTTGACGGACAAGGAGTACCAGCGGCTGCGGGACCAGGCGCGGCTGGTGATGCGGGCGGTGGGCGTGGAGACGGGCGGCAGCAACGTCCAGTTTGCGGTGGATCCAGAGTCGGGGCGGGTGGTGGTGATTGAGATGAACCCGCGTGTGTCGCGTTCGAGCGCGCTGGCTTCGAAGGCGACCGGATTCCCGATCGCGAAGCTGGCGGCCAAGCTGGCGGTCGGTTATACGCTGGACGAGCTGAAGAACGACATTACGCAGGAGACGGTGGCGGCGTTTGAGCCTTCGATCGACTATGTGGTGGTGAAGATTCCCCGGTGGGCGTTTGAGAAGTTTCCCGGGGTGGACCGGGAGCTGGGGCCGCAGATGAAGTCGGTGGGCGAGGTGATGGCGATTGGGCGCACGTTCAAGGAGGCGCTGCAGAAGGGTGTGCGCAGCCTGGAGATCGGGCGCGACGGGCTGGGGCCTCTGACCCGGGATGAGAAGGGGCAACTGAAGGGTTATGCGCCCGGCGCCTCGGCCGCGGAACTGATGCATGTGCCCAACCGGGACCGGCTGTTTGCGGTCTTCGAGCGTCTGCTGGAGGCCGAGAGGGAGGGCACAGGAGCCGATGGCGGGGCCGCGGAGGAGGCGGCGCTGCGCGAATGTTCGGAGATTTACGACCCCTGGTTTGTGGCGCAGATGCAGGAGATCGCGCGGTTCCAGATCGCGATTGAGAGAGCGGGCCAGTTGGACGCGTGGACGATGCGGCAGGCGAAGCGGATGGGATTCAGCGATGCTCAGATTGCTCGCGTTCTAAGTGATGGGGCGGAGGGCGAGGAGAGAGAGAACGGCGCTCAGTCACCTCGGTGGACTGAGGCTGATGTGCGGGGGCTGCGGGAGCGGCTGGGGGTTGTGCCGACGTATCACCAGGTGGATACGTGCGCGGCGGAGTTTGCGGCGTTTACGCCTTATCTTTACAGCAGTTATGAGAGTGAGGGGGAGGCGCCGCCTACGGCGCGGGACAAGGTGATCATTCTGGGCGGCGGGCCGAACCGGATCGGGCAGGGGATCGAGTTCGATTACTGCTGCTGCCATGCCAGTTTTGCGCTGCAGGAGATGGGGTTCGAGACGGTGATGATCAACTGCAACCCGGAGACTGTGAGCACCGATTATGACACGAGCGACCGGCTCTATTTTGAGCCGCTGACGCTGGAGGATGTGCTGCATATCTATCAGCGGGAGGCGGAGGGCGGATCGCAAGTGAAGGTGCTGGTGCAGTATGGGGGGCAGACGCCGCTGAATCTGGCGG
>VYDA01000260.1 GCA_009843665.1 Caldilineaceae bacterium SB0675_bin_29
GGGTGGGACGATCTTTGCCAGGCATGATCGGCGCTTCATTGGACTGCAGTGGTCAGTGGTCAGTCGCGGCGCTTCGTCTGCCGGAAATTGGGACCGGACCTGACCCTGGGTGGGTTACTCCCAGTGGTACACGAAAGCTCGCCCCCTCCTTGGGATGCACCCGCCAGGATGACCCAAATCCGGACTTCATCCCGTTCGATTACCGTATTTGTCTCTTAACGCGAACATGGTATAATGCAGCGATTCAAGAAGCATGAAGAAGATTGTCAATGCGCTCCGCATACTGTGAGCTAAGGAGCTTAGCAAATGATAGGAATTACACCGCCATTCTTTCTGCTGGGTCCGACCTTGGGTCCGACCGAGTTGATCCTGATTCTGGTGATTGTCATTATCTTCTTTGGCGTCGGCCGGCTGCCGGAAGTGTTTGGTGGGCTGGGCCGCGGTATCCGCGAATTTCGCAAGGCAGCCAAGGACGAGGGTGAAGAGGACGATTCAGAGACAACGGACGACGCCCCCGCTGTTGAGAGCGCTGAGCCTGCGGTGAGTTCTGAGACGAATCCACCTGAGAAGGTCTAACGTTCGCTTCAGTTGCCGCTTACGCCAGGGCTTCGACAAGCAGCAACGGACAGACTGGCGATCGACGAGAAGGCCGGATCGGCCTTCTCGTTTCTGTCAGCACCTTGTATTCGAATCTTCCCGCGTAGTTGCCCAGCACGTGTCAGATTGTCGCTGACCGCAGTTGTACAGAGAGACGATCAGGCAGCACGGTGTTTGGGTATTTTTGTGCACGCGTGGCTAGCACAACAGGCAAAACTTCCGAGGTGAACGATGGATGTTTTCTTTATGATCGCAACGGTGATCATTGCCCTCACATTGATCGGCATTGTCCTGTTGCAGGGTCAGGGTAGTGGCTTGGGCACCGCCTTTGGGGGCGATGCCGGCATCCAGCGTACCCGCCGCGGCGTGGAAAAGACCATGTTCAATCTGACGCTTACACTGGCGTCCTTGTTTCTCCTGCTCAGTCTCGTGACAGTCGCCCTTCGCTAGAACAGCGGTGGCCGCTGATCACAGGCCACTGTGTTTTTTCCCATGTCGGAACAACAGCCATTCGGGAGGTCGGCCAATCCTGAGGCCCACGGAGCGTCCCAGACGCCTCGATTGCCTACGACCCCTCCTTCCGGTTATCTGCCGGGGCCGGTTGCACCTCCGGCGACGCCGGCGCCCCTGGGGCGGTATATTCGCTGGCAGATGCTGCTGGCCGTCATGGGAATCATCCTCCTGACGCTTCTGATGGGCGTCACCGCCTACAACGTCTCCACGGTTCTGGTCCCGGAGCGGGGCGGCGTCTTTCGCGAAGGCGTTGCCGGCAACCCCCAGTACATCAATCCACTGTTGTGCTATACGCACGATATCGACCGCGATCTGTGCAGTCTCCTCTTCCGCGGCCTGACCCGCCTCGACCAGCAGGGGCGGGTGGTGCCGGATCTGGCCGAGCGCTGGACGGCGCCGGACGGACTGGCTTACACCTTTACCTTGCGTGAAAACCAGTACTGGCACGACGGCAAACCGGTGACCATCGATGATGTACTGTTTACGATCGAGATGTTGCAGAGCCCGGATTCACCGATCCTGCCCGACCTGGCGGAGTTGTGGCGTTCGGTCACGGTGGAGCCGGTCGACGAATACACAGTGCGCCTTCTGCTGGACGAGCCCTTTGCCCCGTTCCTCGACTTCACGACGGTGGGGCTGCTGCCCAAACATATCTGGCAGGACGTGTCCCCATCTGAACTGCTCGCGAGCCCCCTCAATGCACGCCCGGTTGGCAACGGCCCGATGCAGGCGACGTTGACATCGGCGCAGTTTATACGCCTGGAGCGCAGTCCGTTTTCCAATGATGACATTCCCATGGTCTCGGCTCTCGAGTTCCATTTCTATCCCGACTATCCTTCGATCTACGCAGCCTATACAGACGGTGAATTGGACGGTGTGAGTCAGGTTTTGCCGTCGGATATTGCTCTGGCGCAGGCCCGTACCGATTTACAGCTCTTTTCCGCGCCGCTGTCGACCTATGTCGGTGTGATATTTAACCTGCAGAATCCGGATGTCCCCTTTTTGCAGGATGCAAACGTGCGCCGTGCGCTCTATCACGCCCTGAACCGCGAGCGGCTTCTCGATGATGTGGTCGGCGGGCACGGTGTACTCGCATCTTCTCCCATCCCGTCGAACAATTGGGGGCACACGGCGGATACACCCTCATATGATTATGACCCGGGTGAAGCCCAACGTCTTCTGAATGAGAGCGGTTGGGTCGACACGGACGGCGACGGCACGCGCGACAAAGACGGGCTGCCCATGCAGCTCATTCTGCTCACGAACGATGGGCCGACCCGCATTGCGTTGATCGAACAGATCGCGGCGGACTGGCAGGCAGTGGGCGTCAAAGTCGTCGTGGAGAGCGTCAACTTCGCCGGATTCGTGACCGAGTTCCTGACGCCGCGTCGTTTCGAAGCCGCGCTCCTCAGCTGGGATATTACAGGCGACCCCGATCCCTTCCCCCTCTATCACAGCAGCCAGGTCGGTACGGGCCAAAACTACGGCGGATGGTCCAATGCTGACGCGGATGCCTTGATGATCGAGGCCAGAAGCACGGTGGACCCGGAGAAGCGCAAGTCTCTCTATGCCGTGTTTCAGCATGTCTTTGCCGACGACGTACCGGCCATCCCTCTGTAC
>VYDA01000542.1 GCA_009843665.1 Caldilineaceae bacterium SB0675_bin_29
GTGGAGGTCACTGCGGAGATGGCTGGGGAGCGTCCCGACCTGAAACGACACGTAGGCCGCAAGCTGACCGTCATCGCTTGGCTTTGGGCCCGCACCGTCCGCAGCCCCAACCCTGCCTTTGCTGACATTGAAGTCCCGCTTGCGACAACATTTGTCCTCTCAAAGAAGAAGGGCAAAGAAGCCTATGTGGAGCCGGTGATCGAGGACGGTAGGTATCGTCTTGCGGTCAGAGCCGGAAAACCACCGGAGACGGCCCGCAAAGGCACGAAACTTACCAGGGGTGCAAATTTTCATTGCATTATGTCGGGGGCCGTAATCAACGATCCCTACATTAAAGGTGAAAGCATGGCAGGACGAATGAGTGACCGCCTAATGGCTATCGTCTCCGAAGGGGATCGCGGGCGAGTCTACTTGTCCCCTACTCCAGAACATGAAAGCGTCGCCCGACAGGCTCAGCCTGGGTGGAAGCCTGATCAGCTTATGCACCGGGACACAACCAACCTTGTGAGTGGTCGCGGATATGGTTTCTTCACTTGGGCCGACCTGTTCACAGACCGCCAGCTGGTTGTGCTGACCACCTTTTCCGACCTTGTGAGCGAAGCCGGTGAGCAAGTCCGCCTCGACGCGGCAGCCGCCGGCCTGCCGGACGATGGCGTTCCTCTGAGGGAAGGCGGTTTCGGTGCGACGGCGTATGCTGAGGCGGTGGCGGTGTACTTAGGGTTGGCCATGAGTAAAGAAACGGTATTCCTTGTTACTCAAGCTCGATGGAGGGCAGGCGAGGGAAAGTCGGCACCTGCATTCGGTAGGCAGGCGTTGCCAATGGTCTGGGACTACGCAGAAGTGAGTCCATTTGCCGGAGCCGGAGGTGACTTTCTTGGCATCATAAAGGGAATAGAGCAGACTCTGGGTAATCTGCCTCCACCTACTGCCGGCTTCGTCTCTCAGGAGGATGCGGCAATTCAAGCAGTGAGTCAGGCCAAACTCGTCTCAACCGATCCACCATACTACGACAACATTGGCTACGCTGACTTGTCCGACTACTTTTACGTCTGGCTGCGCTTTACATTGAGAAATGTCTTTCCCGGCCTGCTCGCAACGCTTACCTCACCGAAAGCCGAAGAGCTGGTGGCCACGCCATACCGTCACGACGGTAGTAAAGCCAAGGCGGAAAGCTTTTTCATGGAAGGAATGACAAGGGCAATCAAGTGTCTCTCTGTACAGTGCCACCCTGCATTTCCAACATCGATCTACTATGCATTTAAGCAATCCGAAAAGAAGGGAGACGCGGGCATCATAAGCACTGGCTGGGAGACTTTCCTTGAAGCCGTGATCTTTGCTGGCTTTTCGGTGACAGGTACATGGCCCATGCGAACAGAAAATACAACCCGGCTGGTTGGAATGAAGACCAACGCACTCGCCTCCAGCATCGTGCTCGCATGCCGCCACCGTCCCACCGACGCCTCAATGGCCACTCGTCACGAGTTTGTAAATGCATTAAGAGAGGAACTACCTTCAGCCCTGCGTACTATGCAAGCCGGTAGTATCGCACCTGTAGACCTTGCTCAGGCAGCCATCGGTCCAGGTATGGCGGTCTTCAGCCGCTACGCCCGTGTACTTGATGTGAGTGGTCAGCCACTCTCGGTGCGCAATGCTCTCGCGCTCATCAATCAGACGCTGGAAGAGGCCCTAGCCGAACAAGAAGGCGACTTCGACGCCGACACCCGCTGGGCCGTCGCCTGGTTCGAACAGGCTGGCTTCAACCAAGGCGAGTTCGGAGTCGCCGAGACCCTGTCTAAGGCCAAGAACACCAGCGTCAACGGCATGATCGAGGCCGGAATCCTCGACGCCGGTGCCGGCAAAGTACGCCTCCTGCGTCCCGATGAACTCCCCGACGACTGGGACCCCGAAACCGACACCCGCTGCACCGTCTGGGAAGTGGTCCATCACCTGATCCGCGTACACAGCCTGTCCGGCGAGGAAGAAGCCGCTGAACTGCTGGCCAAGCTCCGCGCCGACGCCGAGTCCGCCCGCGAACTCGCCTACCGCCTCTACCGCATCTGCGAACAAAAGAACCGCGCCCAGGAAGCCCTAGGGTATAATGCCCTCGTACAAAGCTGGCCGGAGATCGCACGCCTCGCCCGCGAACGCCCGCAGGCGGAGCAGGCAACATTGCTCAGCGAGGCTGGGGGCCCACAGTGACCAACAACGAGACAGTCGTTGATACGATGGTAGAGCGCATCGTCGCACGCTTCCAGCCCGCGCGCATCCTGCTCTTCGGCTCGCGGGCACGCGGCACGGACAACCGCTGGAGCGACGTCGACCTACTTGTTGTAATGGAGGAGGTAGCGGACAAACGACATGCCGCGGTCGAGATGGGCCGCGCACTTAGCGACCTGCCGGTCAGCAAAGATATCATCGTAACGACACCGGATGAGATTGCCCGCCGCGGTCACATAGTTGGAACTGTCCTCCGCGCCGCGCTGCGCGAGGGCAAGGTCGTGTATGAACGGATCTGAGCTTGTCGTGCAAGAGGCCAGGCGATGGCTGCAATGCTGCCGAACAATCGACGCTCCTAAACTCATGAGTGAGACGAAATGGCTGTAACTTTTACGGACCAAGAAATAGTCGCGCTGATGGGCGAACGGAAGACTCTTCCCACGAACTGGCCTGCGCAAGTCAACCTACGTCAAAAACTGGGACATAAGGAATGTTTTATTGAT
>VYDA01000372.1 GCA_009843665.1 Caldilineaceae bacterium SB0675_bin_29
ATGAAAATTTCATCCAGGCGCGCGAGATTATAACCGGTATGCTGTCTGCCAGGCCTGACGTGCTTGCAACACTTGCCGCCAATGGTACTCGGGTTGCCATTTATTGGAGAACAAGGGTTTTCAGCGGCGGGGGACTCGGCCAGTTGCCAGAGTTCCGAGGGCGATTTGCGTTTTTCTATCCAGTGGGAGCGGTCATTCAGACAGCCAGCGGGTGGCTCGTGGGCGTTCCGAATCGGGACACCCGCTGTTATGTGTTCATTCACGAGTTTGCTCACGTGATACAGTACGCGCTTGAGAAACAACCCGATGGTCAGGAGTACATCTCAAGGCTCAAGGCTTTGTATGACGCGGCATTAGGCGCGGATCTGTGGGAAGGTGAATACGCGGCAACGAATTACGCGGAGTACTGGGCTGAAGTAGTCACATACTGGTTTGAGGAATCGTTGCCGACCACTTTGGCAGCGGATTATCCGAAGTTGGCAGATTACGATGCGGAAGCGGCCAAGCTGGTTGAGGAGGTGTTCGGCAGCGCCACGGTACCTGAGTATTGCAAGCGGTGAACTGCCGGGGATAGGGGTACGTGAGGCTGGCGGGATTTTCCATGTGCAAATTCGGGGTAAGTCGCACTTTGCTCCCGCAAGTCGCTGTGCAGACCGACGTCAACGCTCCCTAATGTATGCGTTAAGTGAGAGTGACCGGCCCTGTGAAGCCCGGGCAACCCGGTAGCGGGAGATGAGAGGTCTTCTGTGGCGTAGGTGCCGATTCCGGCAGATATATTCTGGAAGATGAGAGACAGTGGATATAGTCGGCTACCTCTCGTCGGATGGGGGTAGAATAGTCACTGCCGACCTGAATGAAGAGGCCAGTGTCCAGGAGTCGTTGACGTTAGTCTGACCTGAAGTTTGCAGGCCTAATATGTAGTCAATCTACGGGGGACTGAGAGTTTCGTGAAGTTCCAAAGAGGGTAGGGCACCCACGAGGGCAGCCACAAGGGGTGCCCCTACGGGTGGGATACAGAGGGACACGCAGGGCACTCGAGGGAGCTACGGCCAGGGCACCCACAAGGGGTGCCCCTACGGGTAGGACGCAGAGGGACGCAGAGGGACACGAGAGAGGCAAGAGCCAGGGCAGCCACAAGGGGTGCCCCTACGGGAGGCTGGGGCTGTTGAAATGTCAGCGAGGCCCAGTTACTGCGCTCGCACGTCAGATTTAACGCGTTCTTAGTTCCTTTTTTTTGTGGAGAGAGGAGACGGACCCAAACCTTATTCTGGTCGTTTTTTCTATGGCGTCTCCCTTGTTTTTTGCTGCCCGCCCGCGAAATTTGACATCCTCTGCGGCCTCTGCTACATTTGCCCGCATTACAATTGAATAGCTGAGCTCTTATCCAGAGAGGCGGAGGGACCGGCCCTGTGAAGCCTCGGCAACCCGGTAGCGGAAGATGGAAGTTCTTCCGTGACGTAGGTGCCAATTCCGGCAGATATAGTCTGGAAGATGAGAGGCAGTAGAATAGTCGGCTACCTCTCGTCTGGACGGCGCGAGGTATTTTTTTACTTATTCTTCTTGTAGAGCGAGTCAGACGCGTATGATCGTGATGAAATTTGGCGGGACGTCGGTCGGTACGGCGGAATCGATCGATAGCGCTGCGAAAATTGTGGCGGCGGCGGTCGAGAAACAGACGCAGCGCGACAGCGCTGAGGAGAGCCCCGGTGTGCTGGTCGTGGTGAGCGCGATGGGCGGGGTTACGAACACGCTGATCGACGCGGCGCAGGCGGCGGCGGCGGGGGACGAGACGCCTTACCGGGACGCGCGCAGCCAGCTGCTGGTGCGGCACCAGGTGGTGGCCGGGCAGCTGATCGAGGACGGGGTGGAGCGCGCCGGGCTGGGCAGGTTATTTGACAATCGGCTGCGCGAGTTCGAGCGTTTGTGCCGCAGCATCACGGTGCTGGGAGAGCTGACGCAACGGGGGCTGGATGTTGTCAGCGGGGTGGGCGAGCGGCTGAGCGCGCCGCTGCTGGCGGCTGTGCTGCGGGCGAACGGCGTGAATTCCCAGTTCGTCGACGCCGGGGAGCTGATCATCACCGACGACCAGTTCGGCAACGCCAATCCGCTGATGGACGCGACGCCGGCGCGTTGCCGGGACCGGCTGCTGCCGATGATGCAGAGCGGGGTGGTGCCGGTTGTGACCGGTTTTGTGGGCGCGACGGAGAAGGGCGTGCCGACGACGCTGGGGCGGGGCGGCTCGGACTACTCGGCGGCGATTCTGGGTGCGGCCCTCGATGCGGACGAGATCCAGATTTGGACGGACGTGGACGGGGTCATGACGGCGGACCCGCGTATCGTGGAGAACGCGCAGTCGATGGAGGAGCTTTCCTACGAGGAGGTGGCGGAATTGGCTTACTACGGTGCCAAGGTGCTGCACCCCAAGACGGTTACGCCGGCGGTGGAGAGCAGTATCCCCTTGCGGGTGCTCAACACGTTCAATCCCTCCCACCCGGGCACGCGCATCGTCGAGAAGACGCGCCAGCTGCATCACGGCGTGAAGGCGATCACGGCGGTGCGGGAGCTGCGGCTGATTACGGTGGCGGGGCGGGGGATGATCGGCGTGCCGGGCATTGCGGCGCGCACATTCGACGCGGTGGCGCGGCAGCGGGCCAACGTGCTGATGATCAGCCAGGGGAGCAGCGAGCAGAGTATCTGTTTTGTGGTCCCGGAGGC
>VYDA01000533.1 GCA_009843665.1 Caldilineaceae bacterium SB0675_bin_29
AAGTCCTCAGCGAGACCTGGATCGACACCTATAGTTCGTTCCTGCCTGTAGAGGTGATCCATAAGATAACGTCTCTCTGGCACACACCGGAGGGGCTGGCCGCAGAGATAGAAGACGAGCGCGTCTGTTTCAGCGTCGCCAAAGACGAACACGGCGCCATTCTGGGACTGGTGACCGCGGGCCGGCCAACTGACGAGGTCGTATACATTGGGCGCCTCTATGTACTGCCCGGTCACCAGCGCCAGGGTATCGGCGGCAAACTGTTGGATGCTTGTGTAACCTTTTTTTCCGGATTTCAAGTCCTTCGCCTCGATGTAGAGGCCCAGAATGAGAAGGGAATGGCCTTCTATCGCAAGCAAGGCTTCAGAGAAACATTCAGGAAAGTGCAAGAGGTTGAAGGAATCTCGCTGGAAGTAGTCGAGATGGAATGCGAAATCGATAACTGCCCTTAACACGGACTGTCTACACTTGGCAGCCGGCCTATATCCGGCACAGTGATAGTTGAAGGAATACACCATGCTCACACAAGAACAGATCCAGACCTACCACGACGACGGCTACTTGATCGTCAAGTCCTTCTTCGACGCCGAGGAAATCGAGCTCCTGCGCCGCACGGCCATCGCCGACCGCCAGATGGACCAGAAGTCCTTCGGACGCGAAGACGGTGAAGGCGGCACCGTCCGCCTCACCCTCTGGAACCACCCCGGCAACGGCATCTACGGCATGTACGCCCGTTGCAACCGCGTCGTCAACGCCATGGAACAACTCCTCGGCGGCGAAGTCTACCACTACCACTCCAAGATGATCCTCAAAGACCCCGAGGTCGGCGGCGCCTGGGCCTGGCACCAGGACTACGGCTACTGGTACGACAACTACGTCCTCTACCCGCTCATGTCGAGCGTCTCCATCGCCGTCGACCCCGCCACGCGCGAGAACGGCTGCATGCAGGTGCTCAAAGGCTCCCACCACATGGGCCGCATCACCCATGTGGAGACCGGCCAGCAGGCCGGCGCCGAACTGGAGCGCGTCCTCGAAGCCGAAAAACGCCTCGAACTCGTCCACTGCGAATCCGAGCCCGGCGACGCCCTCTTCTTCCACTGCAACATCCTCCACCGCTCCGACCAGAACCGCTCCAGCAACCCGCGCTGGTCGCTGATCTGCTGCTACAACGCCGCCCGCAACAACCCCTACCGCGAGGCGCACCACCCCAGCTACACGCCGCTCGAAAAGGTGCCCGACAGCGCCATCAAAGAGATCGGCATGACCCGCTTCGAAGACGACGAAAGCGACGTCGCCTTCCTCGATCCCGACAGCGTTCCCACGGCGAACAACTAGGCAAGGACAGAATAGCAATGAGCAAGTACAGATTCCTGATCAGCGGCGGCGGCAGCGCCGGACGCAGCGTGGCCCAGGTGGCCGCAACCGACGGACGCGGCGAGATCGCCGGCGTCGTCGATCCCCAGCAGCATATGCTCGACAGAATGAAAGACCTCTACCCGCAGGCCGCCCTCGGCGACGACTACGCCCAGCTCCTGCGTGAAACCCAACCCGACGTCGTCGTCGTAGCCGGCCCCGACCACCTGCACGCCGACCAGACCGTCATGGCCCTGGAACAGGGCTGCCACGCCCTCGTCGAAAAGCCGCTGGCAACCACCGTCGCAGACTGCCGGCGAATCCTCGACGCCGAAGCCCAAAGCGGCACCCACGTCATGACCGACCAGACCATGCGCTACATGCACCCCTGGCACGAAATGGCCATGATGGCCAAGAAGGGCGAAGTCGGCGACGTCTTCTTCGTCCAGGGCGACTACATCCACGACATGTGGAGCCACTACGCCCCGGACGGCGCCCACCACACGCCCTGGCGCATCGACAAACAGAATCCACAGAATATCCTCCTCGGCGGCGGCTGCCATCCCCTCGACCTCATCCTCTGGACCGTCGAATCCCCCGTCACCGAGGTCTACGCCTACAGCAACAAGATGAGCGTCCCCATGTTCCCCGACGACGACTGCTACATCGTCATCCTCCAGTTCGAAAACGGCGCCGCCGGCAAGGTCTACGTCACCAGCGGCTGCTCCGGCCACGGCATGGGCGAGGGCATGGGCGGCGGCTTCCTCGCCGTCTACGGGACCGAAGGCACGCTCTGGAAGGGTAAACACTTCCGCCGCGACCACGAACCGGCCGACATCGAAGAGGACTCTGCCGATAAGATCGTCGGCGGGCACGGCTGGGGCCGCTCCGTGATCGACTACCTGGACCTGCTCGACGGCAAGATCAGCAACCCCATCCCGGCCAGCCGCGGCGCCAACATCGTGTCCGTCTGCGCCGCCGCCCTCGAGTCGATCCGCACGAAAAAGCCGCAGTCGCCCCACTGGTTTTAGGGAGCGGAGAGGGGGAGGAAGAAAATGTTAACCCACGATCAGTTGCGCCACTTTTCAGATCACGGCTGGGTTTTGGAGGAAAACGTCCTCAGCCCGGAGCAGATCGAAGCCTACAAGGCTGCGCTCGAACGGCAGTCCCACTATGTACGCCCCCTCGCCCACGATGACGACGACGAAATCGTCCATATCGACTGCATGGTCAACGGCGACCCCGTCTTCCGCGAGTGGCTGATGATCCCCCAGGTGCTCGAGGCCAACCGCCAGCTCATGGGCGCCGAAATCAAGTACGAGACCTGCCACGCCATGATCAAACGCCCCCACCC
>VYDA01000290.1:0-1245 GCA_009843665.1 Caldilineaceae bacterium SB0675_bin_29
GGGTAAACGTTTTGATGACGCCCGGCCCGCCAGCGAGGAACTCGTACCTACATGGGGAAACATGCGAGGTAGTGGAAGTAGTTTACTTTAAGGTGGATGAACTGTCAAGGGGATTGTTAGTTTTTAGTTTCTAGTTCTTAGTTTTTAGTGGGCTGCTTTCTGTGTTGTCTGAATCAGGATTTGCGGGATTGTGAAGGATTTTCAGGATGGTTGACGGCGGGACTGCGGGGATGGGGCGCAGGCTAAACTGTGTTCGTCCTGCCTTGCGGTGACCGCGTGTCGTCCGGGCATAGGGCTGGACGTGTTGCGGGACAATGTGATGGCGGCCAGGGAGACTTCTGTGGGTAAGTGTGCAGCCCAATTCTGGGGCGAGAGGGGGCAGGCACAGGGCCGGCACCTACGGGAGCGGGACGGAAGATGGAGCGAAGCACGGTTGCAGCGGGTGGACAAGGTCATATTGCGCTCACACTGGCTGCGGCGGGTGTTGTAGGAGAGGGGGCGTTGCGGGGGCGGAGCCCCCGCACAAGGGAGGGCCGAATAGGCCCGACCGCCCAGAACTGCAGTAGTCAGTAGTCAGTGGTCAGTGACTGGACGAAGTGTTAGGGTTGGATGTGAGGACTGGATTTGGGTTGGTCGTTGCTTAAGGGACACGATGGACTATCCTCGTTCTGGACGGTACCGTTCAGGTGGGACAGGTTCGCCGATTTGGGTGGAGTGATGTACAATCGGCGGAAATTGTATGCCCATCACAAGTCTTCCGGCGCGCCGATTGCATGCGCGTATGTGTGTGTTCTCCGCCTGAGTGGCGGGGCACGATGCGGCGGACTGTGGCGATGATGAGACCCCGCCCGTACCACAAATAGAGAGGCTGCATGGAGACGGCACAGGATTTTTCGCATGGCGTAATGAACAATGTCGGCGACGTGATCGTAGGCAAGGCGGAGGTGATCGAGCACCTGCTGATCGCGTTGCTGTGTGAAGGCCACGTTCTGCTTGAGGATGTGCCCGGCGTCGGTAAGACGATGATGGCGCGGGCGCTCTCTGTGAGCCTGGGGGTGGATTTCCGCCGGCTGCAGTGCACACCGGACCTGCTTCCCAGCGACATTACGGGAACGAGCATCTTCAACCAGGAGACACGGCAGTTTCAGTTCATTGCCGGCCCGGCGTTTACGCACATTCTGCTGGCTGACGAGATAAACCGGGCGACGCCGCGAACGCAGGCGGCGCTGCTGGAGTGCATGGGTG
>VYDA01000290.1:1255-2700 GCA_009843665.1 Caldilineaceae bacterium SB0675_bin_29
GCATGGGTGAGCGGCAGATTACGGCGGACGGCCTGACACGTCCGCTGCCGAGGCCGTTCATGGTGATTGCGACGCAGAACCCGGTGGAATACGAAGGCACATTCCCTCTGCCCGAGGCCCAACTGGACCGGTTCCTCTTCAAGCTGAACCTGGGCTACCTGTCGGGTGAGGAGGAGGGGGAGATGCTGGTCAGTCTGGGACACCGGCATCCGATCGAGACGCTGGAGGCGGTGGTCGACGGGCACAGGCTGCCGGAACTGGCGGAACAGATATGGGACGTGACGGTGGCGGACAGCATACGCGACTATATAGTGGGGCTGGTGCAGGCGACGCGCAGCCACTCAGACCTGGCGCTGGGCGCGAGCCCGCGCGGGTCGCTGGCGCTCTACCGGGGGGCGCAGGCGCGGGCTGCGTTGCGGGGCCGCGACTATGCGCTGCCGGACGACGTGCAGGCGCTGGCGCCGCTGGCCCTGCCGCATCGCTGCATCGTGCGCTCGGACGCGGCGCTGCGAGGCCGCACGGCGGACCAGATCATCGCCGAGCTGCTTGAGGCGACTGCACTCAATTTGGGCGACGAGACGGAGGCGTGGGAGGTGGTGCCCGCTACCGAGGGACAGGAATAGACAGTTGTTCGATCTCTTCTTTTTGCTTCTTTTTCTGTTTGCATTCGCGGTCTTCCTGCGAATGGACTGGATCTACTACGTCTTCTACGTGGTGGGCGGCGTTTGGCTGATCAGCCACTGGTGGACGCGGCGCAGTCTGCGCAATTTGAACGTATCGCGGCGGGTACCGGCCAGAGCGTTTGCCGGAGAGAGAATTCACAGCGACATCAATTTCCTGAATCGAAGCCGCCTGCCGATCCCCTGGCTGCGCTTGCAAGAGAATGTCCCGATCGACCTGAGGGCGATCGAGCAGTACAGCACGGTGATCAGCGTGGGCGGCCGGTCGCTGACCAAGCGCCAGTTTGAATTGCACTGCCACCGCCGCGGCTACTATGAGGTCGGCCCGCTCAGTCTGCAGACGGGCGATCTGTTCGGGTTTGCGGAATCCGCCTGGCAAGAGACTACCGCGCACCTGCTGACGGTCTATCCCAAAGTCTACTCCCTGGCGGACCTGGGTCTGCCAAGTCTTCTGCCCTTCGGGGATATGCGCAGCCCCCATCGCCTATACCAGGACCCGACACGAATGGCAGGCGTGCGCCCGTATGAGAGCGGCGACAGCATGCGAAACATTCACTGGCGGGCGAGTGCGCACGAGGACACGCTGCTGGTGAAGAAGTTCCAGCCTTCGATGGCGCTGAGTACGACGGTGGTCCTCGACCTGGACCGCAGCGCCTTCCCCTACCGGGAGGAGTACAGCGGGAGTGAGTGGGCGGAGGTGCTGGCGGCGTCGGTGGCCAGTCTCGTGGCGGAGAAGCGGCAGGAGATAGGTTTTATCATCAAACG
>VYDA01000528.1 GCA_009843665.1 Caldilineaceae bacterium SB0675_bin_29
GGTTACGAAGTAAGGCATCAGACCTCGATTGTGCCCTGTTACGCGGTAAGTGGTCCTGGTCAAGGGTTAAGGGAACTGGTGAAAGAGGCTTGGCTCGTCAGGGTCGAAGAGGACGGTGCCGTTGAAACGATGTAGGAAGAGACATCTGCACTGCAGAGTCAAGTCACGGTGGAACAATTGGACGGACGGGTCGCCATCACGTTGAGGCGTCGCTGTCTGGTTAGTAATGACTTACTCGAGATACTGAACTCGGGCAAGTCATGTCTCCAGCTTAACGTCTCCTTTCGCACGGGCGTTAACCATCGAAGAGGCTAGAGTAAGACAACCCCAGGACAATAGGGTCTCTGGGGAGGTGGCGTGTTGCACGCTGACAGAATTTGCACGCGCATCAAAGTTCGAGGCACTGCCCCGACTGTCTTGCCGGGTGTGGGCAAGGACTTTTGAAGAGGAGTTTGGTCAATGTATTCGGAGAAGTTCTCCGCCCATGTTCGGGAAGCAGTAGAAGAAGCCCGAATGGCCAGCGAGGAAGTTCAGGTGATCGTCAGATTTCACTCGACAGCCAGCCAGCGCAGCATAGGCAGGTTGGCAGCTGGCGCGGGCACTATCAAAGTGAATCAGGAATACAGGCTGATACCTGCGACGGCCCTCTCACTTACGGCACCGGCGTTAGATGAGTTGACGGACTCGGACGACGTAGCAGAGGTCTGGCTGGACGAGGCGGTACACATTCTGTTGGACGTATCTACTCCACATATCAGGGCGCCACAAGTCTGGGAACAGATGGGCAATGATGGAGAAGGGGTCACGATCTGCGTCGTTGACACAGGCATTGACGCGACGCACCCGGACTTTGCCGGCCGAGTCGGGCTTACCGCAGACTTTAGCGGGAAGGGATCGGCTGTAGATGGCAACGGACACGGCACGCACGTTGCCTCAACCGCCGCAGGGACGGGCGCCGCAAGCGGGGGAAAGTATATTGGCGTCGCCCCGGGGGCGACTATCATGGCGGCGAAAGCACTTGCTGACAATGGCAGCGGACGGATGAGTAATGTGATGGCGGGGCTCGAGTGGGCGGCCCAGAACGGTGCCGATATCCTGAATCTGTCACTGGGAAGCAGGGGGAGTAGTGACGGCTCGGATGCCCTCAGTACGATGTGCAACACTATCGTAGAAATGGGCAAGATCATGGTGGTTGCCGCAGGAAACAGTGGACCGCGGCAAAGCACGATCGGCAGTCCAGGCGCGGCTGAGAGGGTGATTACGGTCGGAGCGTCCAATGACCAGGATAGCGTTGCCCGATTCAGCAGCCGCGGGCCGACCGCAGACGGGCGTGTGAAGCCTGATGTCGTCGCGCCAGGAAGCAGAATTGTAGCCGCGCGTGCTGCGGGGACCTCGGTCGGCCAGGTCGTGGATGAACACTACACGACCGCCAGCGGCACAAGCATGGCTACGCCCCACGTGGCCGGTCTGGTTGCTTTGATGCTCAGAGCCGATACCGGCTTAGGGCCGATTGAAATCAAGAAGATGCTGATGGCGACGAGCGTAGACATTAACAGTAGCGAGTACGGACAAACCGAGGCTGACAAGTATATTCAAGGTGATGGTCGAATAGACGCATTGACGGCAGTGCAGTACGCGGAATCCGGTCAGCAGCCGCCGCCCCACAAACCCTCTTTGCCGGTCCCGTCGCCTCCCTCCCCGAGCCCGAGTCCCCCTATCGGCTGTATGGCAGCGCCGCTGAAACTGCTCAAGCTCCTATAGCCCCTTTGGACGACGCTGATTCGATTTTCGCCGCTAAGCTCGTTTTGCAATGCTTTGAGTTGGGCCGCGGCTGTACGCCGCAACCTTGAAGCCTTGGCCTAAAGGTAGGGACATGGGCGAAGCAGACAGAATTCTTAGAGTGATAGAGGAGCGGGCGCGCAGATGGTAAGCCATAGGGCTTTCACCGCAGCGATCCACTGCTAGGGGCGTCATTTATAGCCCCCCTGAGGTCAGACGAGGAATACCCGTCTCTCTGCTGGTTCCAATCGTCCTCGGTGTCACTGCTGCTACCGCGGCTCTTTGGCGCCCGGCCCTCTCTTGGTTGGGGACCGTTTTCTTGCCGACTCCAGCAGAAGTGGCACAGGGCGGCTCAGTGCCAGGGTCGACTTTTCGGTCCCCACCTTTTTGCCTTCCCTGTTGGCGGTGACCAGGAATCTGACCAGCGTTTTGCTGATGACCTCTACTGCTGCCCCCTGAATCTATCAAGCTGACGTCGTTCGTTGGTCGAGGGGCACCTTAGGTGAGAGGGATTTCGGTTCCCAGGACGTCATATGCCCGGACAGGAGCGTCAGCCACAGGAGATTTTCCAAGCTGATCGAGGAAGAGTGTCCAGATCGCCATGTCCATGGGCGAACCGTCCGGTTTGGTCGCTCGGCGACGGAGCAAGGCTTCCTGAACGAAGCCCAATTTTCGCGGAATCGCGGCGCTGCGCACGTTGTCAGGGTCGCAATGGATTTCCACACGATCGACTTTGTTGACGGCGAAAGCCACTTTGGTAAGGGCTGCAGAAGTCTCGGTGGCCAGCCCACGGTTGATCAGGTCGGCGCGGATCCAGTATCCGATTTCCAGAGCGCTCCCCGCAAGCCGCTTGTGCAGCCCTGATCCTCCCCACACCTCTCGTTCATCAGGCGAGAAAATCCCGTACGTGTAATCGC
>VYDA01000215.1 GCA_009843665.1 Caldilineaceae bacterium SB0675_bin_29
ACGCTATACTGTGCCCGACATGGCGGCGCGACTTTGCCCCTTCCAAGGCGCTCAGCCTTGCTCGCGCACGCCCGATCCATTCCGGTGCAGCCCCCAACGCATGGCAGGCACCGCCCTTCCCCGGCTCGGCGCCGGAAAGATCCATGTCCGCTTGGCCCAATTTCCTTGTGATCTCCTGTCCTATCGTGTAAAATGTTTGCGCACTGTAGCAGTCAAAAGTGGTGAGTGCTGGGCATCCGATCATTGCCCGCTACCTGCCGCCTGCCGACCACGCTCAGACGCTGTCCCAGCGCCGATCCCACCAGTGACGATAATGTATGCGCGCGTTGCCGTTGGTCTGGGGAGCGCCGGGTCTGTCGTATGCGATATAATATCCAGGGCGCTACCGCAATGCCCAGTCAGCGTAGTGTCCACTGACGGCTGCAAACCTGTTCACCAGGCGCTGGGAAGCCTGATGCAAGTAGCCGCCATTCTGATTCTCGCAGGAACCGGGAAATGGTTCAAGTGCGCAGCTGCTGCGCACACCGGCAGCGTTACCGCGGCCTGAAAGCGCCAAATGACACAAAAAACCGCAGCGGTTCAACCCGAACTGCCCGAAAGAGATATGGATAAGAACGGGCCGGATCGACCGCAGACCGGCTCCTCCGAGGCAGTCCCCGCCGCAATAACACCAGTCGTCAACCGCTTCTGGGAGGTCGACAGCTGGCGCGGTGTGGCCATCATCACCATGGTCATCTTTCATCTGGTGTTCGACCTGCGCAACTTCGGCGGCATGCCATTTGTACTGCATGAGGGCTTCTGGTTCTATTTCCAGCGCTTCACCGCAATCTCCTTCATCACCCTGGCAGGGGTCTCGGTCGTCCTCAGCTACAATCGGGCGCTGTTCAAAATTGGGACGGCCGATGGTTTGAACTGGAAAGTCGCGCGCAGAGGGCTGCACATTCTCGGTATCGGACTCATTCTTTCACTGGTCATGCGGATAGCCGTTCTGCCGCCTATCGACTTTGGCGTGCTGCATCTGATCGGGACTTCGATAATCTTCTCCATCCCGCTGTTGAACAAGCGTTGGCTGACGCTGGGAGTGGCCGCCGTACTCTATGCACTCAGCTATCTTCTGCAATACCTGAATGTGCAGGCGCCGCCCGGTGTCTCCTGGCTCGTTCCGCTCGGCATTGAACCGCCCGGCTACTACTATTCCGACTACTTTCCCTTTCCCCACTGGTTTGCCGTCTTCCTGATCGGCGTCTTCGTGGGCACCGTTTTCTATGAAGGCGGCGCGCGCAAACTGCCGCTGCCCAACTTCGGAGGGATTTTCCCATTCCCTGTTCTGCAGTTTCTTGGCCGTCACTCCCTCGTCATCTATGTGATCCATCAGCCGGTACTGATCGGAATCCTGCTCCTGACAGGAACCATCTCGTTATGATGTCTGGAAATGGCGCCGCAGCCGGACCACGCTCAAGGACAACTGTCAGCGATTCTTTACGGCCCTGCAATCTCACGGGTCACGTCTGTGCCTCGGCAGCGCTAGTGCTCGTCTGGCGCGACCGCCCCGCGAAATCTGCGGAGGGCGGCCAGTAGGGAAACTTCTGCAAAACGAACAACGACAGGATAGAGGAGTTTGTCTTGACTGACTCGACAATCGATCCACGTATCATCGATCTGCGCAGCCGTAAGGACACGGCCAAACTCGGCGGCGGCCTCGAACGGATCGAAACCCAGCACGCCAAGGGCCGCGCCACCGCACGCGAGCGGCTCGAGCTTATGCTGGATAAGGGCAGCTTTCGCGAAGTCGATGCCCTCGTCCTGCACGACAGTCACGATTTCGGCCTCGACCAGCAGCGCATCCCCGGGGACGGCGTCGTCACAGGCTTCGGCACAATCGATGACCGCCTCGTCTACGTCTTTTCCCAGGACTTTACCGTCTTCGGCGGCAGCGTCAGCCGCCATCACGCCGCCAAGATCTGCAAAATCCTCGACATGTCCATGAAAAACGGCGCCCCCGTCATCGGCCTCAACGACTCCGGCGGCGCCCGTATCCAGGAAGGCGTGCTCAGCCTGGCCGGCTACGCCGATATCTTCTTCCGCAACGTCATGGCCTCCGGCGTTGTCCCCCAGGTCAGCGTAATCATGGGGCCCTGCGCCGGAGGGGCAGTCTACTCGCCCGCCATCACCGACTTCGTCATCATGGTCAAAGACACCAGCCACATGTTCGTCACCGGGCCCGATGTGGTCAAAACCGTCACCCATGAAGAGGTCACATTCGAAGAGCTCGGCGGCGCCTCCATCCACGGCAGCAAGTCCGGCGTCGCCCACTTCACCGCCGAAAACGAAGAGGACGCCCTCTTCATCGTGCAGCAGCTGATGAGCTATCTGCCCAACAACAACATGGAAGATCCACCCCTCGTGCCTTCCACAGACGATCTTCTGCGCCAGGACGAAGAGCTGGATTCGATCGTGCCCGACAACCCCAACCGTCCCTACGATATGAAGGAGATCATCCGCCGCATCGTCGACGACGGCCAGTTCCTCGAGGTCCACGAGCAGTGGGCCCGCAACGTGATGGTCTGTTTCGCCCGCCTCGGCGGCCGCACCATCGGCATTGTCGCCCAGCAGCCCGCCGTCCTCGCCGGCGGCCTCGATCTCGACGCCAGCCAGAAAGCCGCCCGCGTTGTCCGCTTCTGCGACTGCTTCAACA
>VYDA01000512.1 GCA_009843665.1 Caldilineaceae bacterium SB0675_bin_29
GCTCAGGAGGTCAATCAACTGCGTACTGTCGATATGGTCCGGCAACGGCTCCAGCACCATGATCCCATGTACCGACCCGTCCTCGTTCAGTTCCGTCAGCGCCGCCTTGACCTCGCCCTGGCTGCTTTCCTCAGGCAGTACGACGGGCCGCAAAGTCGCTTCGACTCCCTGGCAAGCCCGGCGAATGGCCCGTAAGTAGCCTGATGCGGCCGCATCAGCTCCCACCTGTAACGCAGCCAGGGTCGGCTGAACGCTGGTAGCTGCGGCCAGTTCCGCAAAGCTCATGGCCAGGTCAGACTGCAACTGTCTGGAAGTTTCTCGACCCTTCAAGAGAAGTGCGGTCATATCTCAACGCCCAGTGTTCTCGTGCATGCGGCGTGTGCGGCAGAATAGTTCTTCTCGGCAGACGCTCTCAACGCCGCTACTTCGGCCTGCATCCTGGTTACGTACTCCTCGTCCTTGAGCCACTTCAGGTTGATATCAACGTTGACAAGGGCACTGTCAAGGGCGGCCCGGGCAAGGTGCGCGGCGGTCGCCGCATCACTGACGACGTTGGAGTTTCCCTTTTCGGCGACCGGAGCCGTCACTTCCAATATGTGGGCGCAGAGCGTCGCGATCTCGAATGGCACTTCAGCGGCCCCGCGCAAAGCGGCCTGCATAGACTTGGTTCGGGCCGCCCTCTCCTCCTCGGTGGTACGGGGCATGGCGAAACAGGCGGCCACCGCGCCGAATGCCTCGGCATCCTTGTCTGCAAGATTCAGGAGTTCGGCACGCATCCCCTCCGTTCGCGACAAGTGACCACGCAACTCCTCCTCCACCGCCGCGTACTTTTTGCGGCCAACTGAGAAGTTCAGGACCATGCTCAGCAATGCCGCGGCCTGGCTGCCTGTCAAAGCCGCAGCCGCACCCCCGCCCGGCGTGGACTCACCCGAAGCCAGCTCATTCAGAAACGTCTCTATGGTTGTCCCGGCTGTATCAAAATCAGTCACACAATGTCCTCTCTGTCAGTAGGACCAAATTCCAGGTTCGCGTACTCAAATGTACGGACACGACTCCAAAGGTTACAGTTGCCTCCGACAAAACGAACCGATGTCAACACAGCAAACTTCAGGATACGCTCACGCACAAGCTCCTGGAGGTGGCGATCGCACCGGCCCAGGCCCAATTATAGCATTCGCCACACCAATCAGCCAGACATTGGAGCATCTCTATTGGGCCCCATTGGAGAGACAGGTACGTCAACAATTGTGGAAGTCAGGCTCAGTGACAATAAAAGGGAACGCAGAAAGCTGAAAGATTGAGTCATGTCGCTGGCCTTTTTCAAACGAGTGCTATTCCTGGTTGGTGCCCGCAATCTCCACTCTTGCTAAGCTGATCTCAGGCTCCCACACACCAACCTGGACGGTCGGCACCAGGTTTTCAACATTGTAAACGACGAGTTTGAGGTCGTAACTGCCGAGATGTGTTTTTGTGACAGGAACTGGAATAGGGTTGCCGTTCTATCACCCGTCGTCCATCCGCTCGTGGGTTGGTGCAACGGATTCCACAACAGTGAGTCTTCCTGAAAAACTACCTCTCCATCGGTGCTATGCAAGCGCAATGAAACAGAGAATTCGACCTCCAGGTCCTGCCAAGTTTCCCAGCTCAGCGCTATCCAAAAGGGCTTGGCCCTCTCAAGCTCAAGCGGCCCGTCGAAAGAGTGTTCCTCCACGCCCTGCCCAAGGGCAAATCCCATAAGTGATATGCCCCCATCGTATTGGACGTCCAGTGGTGCCATCTGTTCGTAGAATGACCAGGGCCGGTCCATTGATACGTCCCTATAGTTGTGGATCCGAAAGTCGCTGAAGTGCTCGGTGTCGATAAACTGAGCATATTTCCCCAACAGGACGGCTGCGCGTCCAGTGTCGTTGCCGATCCAGCCTACGTGGACATTATTGAGTTGGACCACCTTCACTGTTGTCAGATTCTCCATCCTGGCCAGAGCTCCTTCGATTTCACTGGCCAGAAAATCAAGATCCGCTGTTTCGCGTGGAAAGTAGAAGACGGAGGCAGAACCCTTGTAAATGTAGTCCAGGCTGGGATGCGTCAGGGAATTGGGCACCAGGTAGATTTCACCATCTTCTGAAGGCAAGCTGTCTAGCGTGCGTGCAAAATCCGACCAGGGAACTTCGTATGCGAACTGAACGCCTCGCTCATGCGCCCATACTTCAAAGTAATTTCGAAACGCAATTACGCCTTGAACTGATATGGCTACCGTAACAACGGCTGCTAAAACCACAGCGCCCTCAACCGCGCGGTTCGGGAAAAAGCGATTCTTCGCAAACTGAAAGGCTTCCCAGACTCCGAATGCCAGTAGCAGATAGACAGGTGGTGTGGCGCCCAGCATTCTGAGCGTATTTGGGGCGTAATCTACTGCAATCACCGCCGGCAGGAGCAGGAAAGCCGCCCACAGGAGCAAGAGCCTGCAGCCTGGCATCCGCCATCGCCACAGAGCGACGCCCGCGCCGAGCCAGAAAAATGCCGCCTCCCACGGATTGAGCATCGGCAAAGAGCCAGAATTGTGACGCCAGCTTACGTCTCCCTTGAATCCAAAGGCGGCCAAATGCCAGACTACGC